>CAXSIE010000101.1:11104-13273 GCA_964237295.1 uncultured Flavihumibacter sp.
ACTCAAAGATTTCAAAAAAAGTAAAAAATTTATTTACGCATATGGCGATATCATCTCTCAAAAAGCCTATTATGTAGGTAATATAGCCGATAAAATATATTGTAATCCTAAAGGCAGTGTTGAATGGAGGGGTTATTCTCTGGACCTTATTTTTTTTAAACAAGCGCTGGATCGGCTTGAGATCAAGCCCCAGATTTTTTATGCAGGTAAATTCAAAAGCGCTACGGAACCTTTTAGGGAAGAAAAAATGACCGAACCCAATAAAATTCAAAGCCGTGAATTTCTTTCTTATTTATACAACGGGCTACTGCTCAACACTGCCGAAACAAGAGGCATAGATACTGCAACATTGCATTCCTACGCCAATAATTATTTAATAAGAACCGGTTACGACGCTTTTAAATATAAACTGATAGATGGCGTTAGATACGATGACGAGGTACAGGATGAAATAAAACAACACCTGAAATTGGAAAAAGATGCAAAGATCAATATGCTTCCTTTAGGTAAATACGCCAAATCGGTTAACTATAAAACGGGTAGCGGCAAAGACAAGATCGCCCTGATATATGCACAAGGCGATATCGTTGATGGCAAAGGCGACCAGGATCAAATTGGTTCTGAAACGTATCGGGCCCTCATTCGTAAAGCCAGGTTGGATAAGGATATCAAAGCCATTGTTTTCAGGGTCAATTCCGGCGGCGGCAGCGGCCTGGCAAGTGAAAATATCTGGCGCGAGTTAACCATCACCCGTAAAGAAAAACCGGTTATAATGAGTTTCGGAGATTATGCCGCTTCCGGCGGTTATTACCTGGCCTGTAATGCAGACAGCATCTTTGCACAGCCTAATACACTCACAGGTTCCATTGGTGTGTTTTCAATTATACCAAATATGGAAAGCTTTTTCAAAGATAAACTAGGAGTGACCTTCGACGGGGTAAAAACGGCGGAACATGCTGATGCGATGACTGCAACAAAACCGCTGAGCGAAATTGAAAGATCTTACATACAAAATGATGTGGATACTTTTTATCATACTTTTTTATCACGCGTGTCAAGCGGTAGAAAGCTTTCTGTAGCAAATGTGGATAGCATAGCTCAGGGCAGGGTCTGGATGGGTGAAAAAGCACTGGGACTTGGACTGGTTGACAGACTTGGCAATTTACAGGATGCAATTAACTGCGCCGCCCGCATGGGTAAAACTTCAGACTACAGGATAAAGGAATATCCCGAACCGCAAAATATTTTAGAGATGATATTAGGCAATTATAAAAAGGTAAGTAAAGCCCAGGCTATCAAAGAAGAACTGGGAACAACCGGTTTTACTATCTATAATTCATTGAAACGCGTTAAAGGAATGATAGGTGTTACCCAGGCCAGAATGCCTTTAGATTTCAATATAAAATAACCGGCAGCTAACAGCTTATTTTTTACAGCAAATTTGTTTTTTTAATATTTTTTTTTATTTTGGGGCTGTTAACATAATGCTGTACCATGATTACTTATGTAAAATCGATTCTAAAGCAATCGCAGAATAACTATGTTGAGCTTGCTTATAAGCTAAGGCGCGTTAAAAAATGGAAAAATCTGAACTCTGTTTATCTGTGTATTGATGATAATCTTATCTCGAAAAAAATATTCGGTAATATTGTTCGGGGAGATTATGAAATTGATGAAAATAAAATCTTACAGCAAACATTCACGAGTGATGATGTGCTCCTGGAATTGGGCACCGGCATTGGTTTCAATTCAATTTATTGTTCTAAGATAAATAATGGAAAGGTGCTCACTTACGAAGGCAATCCTAATATGATCCCGCTCATCAGGAAAAATATGATGAGAAACAATACACAGTTTACATTAAGGAATGAGATTGTTATCGCTAAAAACTTTCATACCAGAACTATTCCATTTAATATTGTTGATGACTTCTGGTCATCTTCTTCAAAAGCGGTCAATGCAAATGTTATCAAAAAAGTAGAAGTGCCTACTACCGATATTAATGTTATCATCAGGGATCATAAACCTACTTATCTGGTAATGGATATTGAAGGCGGTGAGGAAGATCTTTTTGAAAGTTGCGACTGGCTTGATAACTCCGCCATTCAAAAAATAATGATAGAATTGCATGCAGATATTATCGGCGAAAACAAATGTTTTATGGTAATG
>CAXSIE010000102.1:0-13245 GCA_964237295.1 uncultured Flavihumibacter sp.
TTCAGCCGCTACCGGCATATTTAATAATTATGATGCAGGGTTTAATTTTGCCCTTCCTCTCAGGCTGGTTTCTTTTGATGCTAAGAACGGCTCGGAAAATTCGGTGCTGCTGGAATGGAAAACAGTTGGTGAAAATAATACCGATCACTTTGATGTGGAACGCAGCACAGACGGTATTACATTTACAAAAACCGGTTCTCTAAAAGCCCAAGCAGATGTTCTCAGTGGCAGTTACAGATTTACTGACCGTAATCCGCTTTCAGGTAATAATTATTACCGGCTTGCCATGTATGATCTGGATGGAAGTGTCAGGTATTCATCAACACAACTGATACAGGCAAAAAGCATCAAACATTTAAGCGTTCTTCCAAATCCGGTAAAGAGCTCATCTGTGTTTACTATTTTCTGGAAGCCTGTTAATACCGGCATCGCTATGGTAACCATTTATGAGAGTACGGGAAGGCAGGTATACCGGGAAAAATTAGATGCTTCAGGTAAGGCAGTTGTCCGGGTTAATAACTGGCCCGCCGGCATCTACAGCATTGTGTTAGACAATGGAAAAGGAAAGGAAATCAGCAAGTTGGTAGTAGAAAAATAGATAGCCTGTGACTTTAAACTGCAATTTTTTAAAACAATAGCATATCCAGGAATAGATGACTTTAATATGATTGAAGTTTTTAAACGCAGCACAAGATAAATAAGAAGAGGTTATACAAAGGATGTACGTTGTATAACCTCTTCTTTTTCCTTTGACACTTTCAGAACGTTCAAAAACAGTGGTAAACATGTGGCTTTCCTCTCTACCAGATACGTATTCTCTTCTCCGGAGCTACATACATTTTATCTCCGGGTTGAACATTGAATGCGGTATACCATACATCCATATTTACAATCGGCCCGTTTGCGCGATGCATGCCGGGAGAATGCGGATCGGTTAATATCTGCTGCGATTCTGTTTCAGGTAAAATATTAGTGCGCCAGATCTGTGCCCAACTTAAAAAGAAACGCTGTGTCGGGGTAAGGTCATCAATCTTTTTATCTTCTTTAAATTGTGCGGTATGCGTAAAAGCTTCATAAGCAATATTCAATCCGCCAAGGTCAGCAAGATTTTCTCCCAGGGTCAACCTTCCATTTACATGAAGCGTATCCAATACGGTAAAATTATTGTATTGGTTAACCACCATGCTCGTTCTTTGTTTAAATTTATCTTCGTCTTCCATCAGCTGCAAACTGGCTTCCCTGGTCATCGAAACCATGAGTCATTTCATGACCTATTACGGCACCGATACCACCATAATTTACCGCATCATCCGCTCCAAAATCAAAGAAAGGAAATTGCAGAATGCCGGCAGGAAAAACAATCTCATTGTTAGAAGGATTGTAATATGCGTTAATAGTTGGCGGCGTCATCCCCCATAAGGTTTTGTCAACAGGTTTACCGTATCTTGAAATCATTTCTTTGTAACCCCATTCACTTACCCGGCGTGCGTTGCCGAAATAGTCATTTTTATTTATAGCAAGATCATTATAATCTCTCCACTTATCAGGATAAGCAATTTTTTTAGTAAAGGCATTGAGTTTTTCCAATGCTTTTGTTTTGGTTTCATCACTCATCCAGTCCAATGCTTTTATCCGGTTTGCCAGGGTTTGCTGAAGATTGTTTACCAGGTCAAGCATTCTTTGTTTGGCTTCGGGCTTAAAATACTTACTTACATATAACTGTCCTAACAGGTCGCCCAATGCATTATTGGTAAAATTACTGATGGTTTGCCAGCGTGGTGTTTGTTCTTTTTGTCCGGAAAGAACCTGGCTGAAAGTAAAATCTTCATTGATAAAACTGCTGCTTAGATATCCGGAAGAACTGTTTAGCAGGTGCCATTTTAAATAAGTTCTCCAATCTTCAATTGGCAACGCTGTCAATAGTATATCAACGGTTTTAAAGAAGGATGGATTGTTAACTACAACGCTGTCTACACCGTTCAGTTTTAATTTGCCAAACATTGAATTCCAATCAAGCGATGGGGTAGTGGTTGTAAAGTCTTTTATTCCGAATTTATTATAGGTTTTGTAAGGATCCCGCATTTCTACACGACTTAACTGCGCTTTTGCAAGGGCAGTTTCAATACGCAGTACCGCAGTGGCGTGTGTATTTGCAGCGGCTGTTTCTTCACCAACCAGTTTAAACATATTTGTCAGATGCGATTTATAGGCATTGCGGATGTTTGTGCTTCTGGTATCGTTCTTCAGATAATAATCCCGGTCGGGAAGCGTTGTCCCACCTTGTGATAGGTTAGGAACATATATGTTCACATTTTTCCTGTCTGGCTGAATGGAAAAGCCAAACAATGCGGAGACACCCTGGGTTTTATAAGTAGCCAGTGCGCTTAAAAATTCATTTACATCCTTGATGGCATCAATTTTTTGAAGATCGGCTTTTATCGGCTGATAACTTAACTGATCACGGGCCGCTGAATCCATACCACTGGTGTAAAAATCACCGATTTTTTGCATTGCAGGACTTGTATTGGTGCTGGCGGCTGCATTGGTAAGCAGGTCTTTTAATCGCGTGCTGCTTTCATCAGCCAGCATGTTAAAACTTCCCCACCTTGTTTTGGAAGCAGGAACAGGGTTGTTCATCAACCATTTACCGTTGGAATAGAGATAAAAGTTATCTCCCGGTTTTTGGGAAAGATCCATGTTGGATTTGTCGATGTACTTTGGTTTTTTATCCTTTTTTCCGGGAGGTATAGAAGCTGTAAGAGCAGCAGTGGCAATTATCAGCAGACATATTTTTGAATAATTTCGCATGTATTTATTTTTTAAGACTTGAACTTAATATAAGATTACTTAAAATTTTGTACCAACATGATAAAAGTTACAAAGTTTTGGCTATTTAAGGCAATATTCTTCTTTTCTTTCAATACTACGTCTTAAATAATTTTTCAAATCTGTCCAATTCTTAACGATTAGTCGTTATCTGATTTTAATAACTTAAATTTTTTAAAATGAAAGAATTTCTATTGGTTTTCAGAGCTGATATTATTCTGCTTCGCAAAGCATAACATTACGTAAAGATTTTTGCATTGAGGCAATGCGGTTAACTTTATTGCTTATTGATAGCAACAACACTAACTTACCCGATGTAAATGCCTTGCTTTCATTAATGTGTTTTCATTCCTCACGATTTGAAGCAAGAACAGATGAAAATGGAGCGGTTATTTTATATGAAGACCAGGACACTAATCTTTGGAACAAAGAATTAATTGATAAAGGAACATATTATTTAAACCAGGCATCCACAGGCAACCTGTTATCCAGGTATCACCTGGAAGCGGCCATAGCTTACTGGCATACTAACAAAACAGACACAACAGAAAAGTGGGAAAACATTTTGCAGCTGTATAATAAACTGCTGCAAATTGAATATTCACCCATTGCTGCGCTTAACAGAACTTTTGCATTGGCCAAAGCCAACGGAAAAGAAGAAGCTATCATTGAAGCGGAAAAATTAAATCTGGCAGGCAATCATTTATACCATTCATTACTGGGTCATTTATATTCAGATGTTAACGTTACAAAAGCATTGCAGCATTTTCATACATCATTCGGTCTTGCAAAATCGAGAGCTGATAAAGCAACGATAACCAGGAATATTAACAGGTTAACCGGTTTTAAAGGAATGGTTTGAAATGGGATTCGTCGGATTAAGAGATGATTGGATTTAATCCACACATCCCAAAATCTGACGAATCCCAATTCAGACAATTTTTTAATTTCCTTGAAGCGATATATCTTTAGAGAACACTAAAATAACCACCGCTACAACAAAAAATAATCATGAAAAAAATTTTCGGTTCATTAATTCTGTTTTTCTGCTTTTCACATTTAAACGCGCAATTTCAAACAGCAACATTTCCTGAGGCAGACAAACAGCCTCACTGGCGTACTATTCATGGTGACAGTGTATTGGATAGTTATTACTGGATGTATGATTATTTTGGTAAAGGGCCAGACAGCACAAAGGTGGTAAGCTATCTGAAGTCAGAGAACGCTTATTTAGATACTATAATGGGCAATACCAAGAAATTACAGTCGGACCTTTTTACGGAAATGAAAGCCAGGATAAAGGAGAAAGATGAAAGCGTACCAGCTTTAAGGAATGGCTACTATTATTATACCCGTACAGAAAATGGCAAGCAGTATTATAAATATTGTCGTAAAAAAGGAAGTTTACTAGCTAAAGAGGAAGTATTGCTTGATATAGATAAAATGGCTGAAGGACATTCTTACTATTCAGCTGTAGGTTTTGATGTAAGCGAGAATAATAAATTACTTGCTTATGGTGTGGACGAGGTAAGCAGGAGGCAATACACGATTTATATCAAGAACCTTGAAACAGGTGTTGTAATGAAAGACGCCATTACAAACACGGAAGGCGATCCCTGCTGGGCTAATGATAACAAGACCTTTTTTTATACGGCAAAACATCCTGTTACATTATTATCGGAAAAAATACAACGTCACACACTTGGTACCGATGCTGCAAATGATGCGGTGGTATATGAAGAAAAAGACAAGAGCAATTATATTGCAGTATATAAAAGCAAGAATCAAAAATATATATTCATCGTGTCACAGGCCACTGTGTCTTCAGAACAGAGAATGATTGATGCATCAAAACCCAATAATGAATTTAAAGTGTTTCAGCCACGACTGAAGGATGTGTTATATGATGTAACCCCATTAGCGAATAAATTTTTAATCCGCACCAATAAAGACGGCGCTAAAAACTTTAAGCTGATGGAATGCCCCTTGGTAAAAACGGATGAAGCCAATTGGAAAGAACTGATTCCCCATCGAAGCGATGTATTGCTTCAAAGTGTAGAAGAATTTAAAGACTTCATGGTAATTAATGAACGCAAAGGTGGTTTGGTAAGAATGCGTATCATAAATTTGAAAGACAATAAAGAACATTATATAAATTTTGGCGAACCGGCTTATGCAGCAGGCTTTGGTTCCAATTCGGAATATAACAGTTCCATCTTACGTTATGGATATACATCATTAACCACACCGTCTTCTACTTACGATTATAATATGGCTACCAGGATGAAAAAACTCATGAAGCAATCGCAAGTGGTTGGCGGGTATAATGCCGGTGATTACATAACAGAGCGATTTAATGTAATGGCAAGAGACGGAACCAAAGTGCCGCTCTCACTGGTTTACAAAAAAGGGTTTAAGAAAGATGGCAATGCTCCTTTGCTACTGTATGCATATGGTAGTTATGGCAGCAGCACGGATGCAACATTTAACAGTACGCGGCTGAGTTTATTAAACCGTGGTTTTGCATATGCGATAGCGCATATCCGTGGTGGACAGGAAATGGGACGCCAGTGGTATGAAAACGGCAAGATGATGAACAAGAAAAACACGTTTACGGATTTTATAGATTGCGGTGAGTTTTTAGTGAAGGAAAAATATACCAGCAAATCTCATCTGTATGCACAGGGTGGCAGTGCCGGTGGGCTACTTATGGGTGCTGTAACAAACATGGCGCCCGATCTCTGGCATGGCATAATTGCGCAGGTGCCTTTTGTAGATGTAGTGAATACTATGCTTGACGAAAATATTCCATTGACTACAAATGAATTTGATGAGTGGGGAAATCCTAAAAATAAGGATGCATATACTTACATTAAAAGTTACAGTCCATATGAAAATGTAGAAAAGAAAAACTATCCCAATATGCTTGTCACAACAGGTTTACACGATAGCCAGGTGCAATATTTTGAACCGGCCAAATGGGTAGCCAAACTAAGAGCAATGAAAACAGATAAAAATATTTTGTTGCTTCATACAAACATGGAATTCGGTCATGGTGGTGCCAGCGGACGTTTTGATTACCTTAAAGATGTGGCTTTGAACTATGCATTTTTGTTTACTTTGGAAGGCATAAACCTATAAGGTCTTCAACATCTTATAGGTAGGCTGTTTAAAAGTCTGCCGCAGTTTGCGTACAATTTTAAATCAGCTTAGGGCTAACAAAAAATTGTACTTAAACTTCTTTGGACTTTTAAACAGTCTACCTGAGAGGTTTAACCGCAGGTATTAAAAATTTAATGGGTTTAAACATCTCACATCTATGAAAAAGATTAAAGCTGTAATCTTCGATCTCGATGGAACTCTTGCCAACACCTTGCCCTTATGCATCCGCGCATTCAGAGAATCTGTTGAACCGCTCATCATGCGCACTGTTTCGGATGAAGAGATCATTGCAACATTCGGTCCTTCCGAAGAAGGAACCATTATGGCACTTGCCCCCGGTCATTATGATAAAGGTGTTTCAGATTACTTGAAATTTTATGAAGCATTTCACGACATGTGCGCGGTGCCATTTGATGGAATAATAGAACTGCTCACTGTATTGAAAAACAAATCAGTTCGTATAGCAATGGTTACCGGTAAAGGAAAATACAGCACCGGCATCTCCCTGAAACAATTTACCATGGAACATTTTTTCGAATTCACTGAAACAGGCTCACCAAACGGTGCAAGAAAAGCAGATGGTATACAAACGATATTAGATCAGTTCCATGGCATTGAAAAGGAGGAAGTTATTTATGTAGGGGATACAACCGGCGATATCATTGCCAGCAGGAAAGCTGGCATACCTGTAATCGCGGCCGCATGGGCGGAAACAGCCGAGCCAGAAAAGTTAATTGAATTAAAACCGGATGAGATATTTTATAACGTTAAAGATTTTTCAAACTGGTTGTATGAAAGGATTTGACACTATGCCGGGACTCTTAAGAAAACAATGCAGCGTAATTATTCTGTTAATAACGTTCACCTGCGGCGCACAAAAAAATCGGAATGATGTTCCGATTGTAAAAACGTTAATTGTATTCTTTGATGGCCTTCGGCCCGACTATATTACCAGGGAGGCAATGCCTAATTTATATGCGTTCAAACAAACAGCCGGTTATGGAAACAGGCACCACAGTGTGTTTCCTACGGTAACACGTGTAAACTCGTCTTCTTATTCAACCGGCAGCTATCCCGGCACGCATGGTATCATGGGCAATTCGGTTTATTTTCCAAAGGTTAGCAACAGCGTATTGAATACAGGAGAGGCTTCAGACCTTAATAAAATAGCTGCTTCGGAAAACGGCAAACTGCTTACAGCCATTTCCTTAGGTGAAATATTAGCAAAAGCCGGTAAGAAAATGATGGTCTTCAGTTCAGGATCTACAGGGCAGGCATTGCTTCAAAATCATACGGTAAGCAGCGGTATGATCATCAATACCGATATGATTTTACCCGTTTCAAAAAAAGACTCCATTGAAAAAATTATCGGTACAGCGCCACCCGATGCTAAAAACAATATAGCCCGTCATAAATGGATCACCGATGCTTTTTTAAAAGTAGGGCTCGGCAATGATGCGCCGCTGGTGAGTGCCATATGGTATTCAGATCCGGATGGCGCAGCACATAGTAACGGTATCGGTTCGCCTGAGGCTATGAAATCCATCCGTATTGTTGATGAACAGTTTGGCAGGATCATATCAACTCTTAAAGAAAAAAATCTTACGCAATCATTCAATATAATCATCACTACGGATCATGGGTTTGTAACATACACAGGTAAAGAAAGCCTTAGTGATTTTTTGATTAAGAGCGGTTTAAAAGCCGATGCCAAATCTGAGGATGTAGTGCTGGCAGGCGGCGCTGTTTATGTAAAAGACCATGACAGGAAGAAAATTCAGGCAATCGTTAAAGCGTTGCAGTTGCAGGAATGGGTAGGTGCTATTTTTACAAAAGGATCAGGGCCGGGTGAAATGCGGGGTTCCGTTGAAGGAACACTTTCCTTTGAATCCATTCATTGGGATCACCCGGAACGTTCCGGTGATATTTTGGTAGATGTAAATTGGAATGATAACAAGAATGCTGCAGGATATGCTGGTTCCAGTTTCTCTAAAGGCGTTGCGGGACATGGCAGTTTGAGTCCGTATGAAGTGCATATTGGTTTACTGGCTTCCGGGCCTTCTTTTAAAAAATCATATATAAGCGAAGTGCCTACTTCTAATGTGGATATAGTTCCAACCATATTGCATCTTTATCATATGCCCGTGCCTGCAGTTATGGATGGCAGGGTAATGGAAGAGTTGCTCATTGAAAAACCTTCAGGCGTTATACCTGCTGTTAAAGAAGAAGCTATCGAAACATCTTCCGGTAATTACAAATTGTTGTTAAGCAGGTCAATTGTAGGTAAGCATGCTTATGTAAATTACTCGGTAGTTAAACATGTAAAGGCAGACTAAAGACTTTTAGCAACAACGAACATAATGAAATGCTTCTTTTTTGGGCTTTGTGGACTGTATGAAAATATAATTCATTTAATTATTCCTTTACTGCAACCATTTTTTAAAACCTCCGTATTTATATGAAAGTAGGTAATTGATTCCTGATTTCAGACAGTAAATACGTTTTCAAAAATCTTAAACAAGCCCGTTAGAATTGGATGATATTTTAGACATAATAAAAGGTTGTATATCTAACGATCATAAATTCCAGAAGCTGGCTTATGAAAGATACCGCGGCTTTGCATTGAAAACAGTGTTCCGCTATATTTATACTTATGACAAAGCTACTGATGTGATGCATGACGGTTTTGTAAAAATTTTTCATCATTTTTCAACGTTTAAATGGAATGATGTTGAAGACCTGGAAAAAATGCTGATGGGTTGGATTCGCAAAATAATGATTAATACCGCCATTGATGAGCTGAGGAAAGCGAAAATGCTTCCTGAGATCGGAGGTATTCCTGAATATGTATGGGGTGTTCAAGACAATAGCCAACAGGCAGACCAGTTACTGTTGTACAAGGATCTGATCATTTGCATCAAACGTTTGCCACCACAATACCGGATCATTTTTAATATGTATGTTATTGACGGGTATTCGCATTATGAAATAGCTGATGCCTTACAATTCTCAGTGGGTGCATCAAAGTCAGGCCTGTCGAGAGCGAGAATGCTATTGCAAAAATTTATAAAGCAGGAAGAGGGGGAAGCTGTATGCAGTATTTAGATCATGATATGGATGACTTATTTCACAAAGCGGGAGAGAATTATCCGCTCAGAACCGATGAGGATGACTGGGATAAAATGTCTGCGAAACTTGCATTTAAACCACCTGCTGATCCGGTTGTTTTAGGAAAGAAGGATTATAAAGATTATCGAATTTTATTGATTGGATTATTATTGTTGCTGTTTATGATTTTAGGCGGGATATTTCATTTTTATAAACCGGAAAGAAAACAAACCGTTACATCTGAACACCTTTATGCAGTTGATACGTTAAAGTCCGGGGCTTTTAAAAAACAAGATCATGCAGGCATACTTCCGATGCAATCTGCTATAAAAAATTCTTTACAAGAATCTGTAGGATCAGATAGAGAAAAAAGTTTGGTTCATAAAAAAAACATGGATATCCTGAAGCAGGGATACGCAAAAAGTATTAAGCAAAGAATATACAGGCATCAGGATAATTTCACAAATAATAATTTATCAGGCTTTTTCAAACTGCCGGAATCTTCCGGTCAAAATGTTCCTGCAGGGAGGCATATTTTGAAAAACACAATGATCAAAAGTACAGCATTGCTGCTTCAATACTCAATCACTGAACCAGCCTTACTTCTTACACCAGTAAAAATATCCGCTAAAAGCAGGCAAAATAAAAATGGATTATATATTGGTTTAGCAGGTGGTCCCGAGTGGAGTATGATCGGTTCGCAAGCAAGCACCGGAAGCGGTTTTCGTTGGGGAATTACAGCAGGCTACCGGTTGAACAATAAATGGAGCATAGAGTCTGGAATAACGCTTGGTAAAAATAATTATTATAGTAAGGGTAGTTATTTCAATATGAGCAAAATAGCTTCGTATATGCCCTCAGGCATGGAGATCCTTACCGTAGATGGTCAGAACACAAATCTAGAAATTCCGGTTACTTTAAAATATTATTTTTTACAAAGGCAACATACGGAGTTGTTTTTTACAGGAGGGATATTATCGAATATTTATCTTCGAGAGAAAAATTATTATCAAACAATGCTCAATGGGGTAAAGGATAACCAGATGGGTTTATACCCTGCTAATCATTTTTTTGTTGCATCACAATTAAGACTAGGTATAGGGTACGAACATAACTTAAGCAGGTTAAACAGTTTTAGAATTGAACCGTACAAAAATATCCCGCTCAGGAAAACCGGGATGGGTAGTATGCCGGTATTCAGCTCGGGAGTTAATATAGGGATAATACACGTTTTAGAGAGATAAGCTATCAGCCATCGGAAAGCCATTAGTCAAATCAGTCATTTTATCCACAAAGACAGAGGAACACGAGGAACAAAAGATTTGTTTCAATTAATAATATGCGATTTTATATACCTGAACCCTCATAAGATCATGTGAACATCAATCAATTAATCATACTTGAGTTAAGTTCAGTTGCTTCTAACCTGACTTAATTAAAAAATTATATACAACTGCTTCAAATTACAGAAGGCTGCCGGCTTCTGATTGATAGTCTATGCCCAAAATTTAAAATTCACCAACTTTTTCATTTAAACAAAAAATCAATTTTATGCGGAAAGTAATTCACATTTTATCTGTAACAATTTTTGCTATGGCAGGAACATTTTTAATTTCCTGTAACAAGCTGGGCGACATCTTTGACAAGGGCAACTCCGGTGTTAAAGGTTATGTATATACAATGAGTAATGATGCTGCTCAGAACAGCATATTGATATACAAGCAGGACGTAAATGGCATGCTTAGCTTTGGAAGTATGGTTAGTTCCGGCGGTAAGGGTATGGGAGCCGGATTGGGATCGCAGGGTTCTGTAATGCTTGATAAAAGCAGTATGTTATTGTTTGCCGTTAATGCCGGCGACAACACTGTTTCATCGTTTAAGGTTTTATCTGATGGTAGTCTTAAACTGGCTCAGACAGTTAGCTCCGGTGGAACCATGCCGGTAAGTGTAACAGTATTCAAATCCTGGATGTATGTTGTTAATAGCGGTGGTAATATCTGCGGATTTAAAGTTTCTGCTAATGGAGATTTAATGATGATACCGGGATCAACACAACCATTGAGCAAGGGCGATGCGGGTCCTGCTGAAATTATGTTTCAACCCGATGGTTCTCATCTGATTGTTACGGAGAAGAACACTAATAAAATCTGTACGTTTAAAGTAACCAGCACCGGCGCTGCAGAAGCATCCGTAGTGAATCCGGCTTATGCTGAAACGCCTTTCGGCTTTGCTATTGCGGGTGACAACCAGTTAATTATTACCAATGCTTTTGGTGGTGGAGCCATGCAATCGGTAATATCTTCACTGAGTGTTGGCGCTTCCGGTGTTACCAGTCTTTCAAGTGTTGTTCCCACGCAACAAACATCAGCATGCTGGGTGACACTTACAAAAGATCAGGATTATGCTTTCGCGACCAACACCATGAGTAATACCATTTCATCTTTACATATTGGCGCTGCAAACAAACTGGAATTGGTAGATGCTGCGGTGGCTAAAACGGGTGCCACTCCAACAGATATCGTATTAAGTGGTAATGCCGGATATATTTACAATATGAATGCCGGTTCTCATTCTATCAGTCAATACCAGGTGTTGCCCAAGGGAAGGTTGTTGAGTATGGGAGAGGTTAGCGGAATGCCTGCTTTCGCTGTAGGATTGGCTGTATATTGAGGCAAGTATGGGGTAAGAACTAGCTGACGGCTTAACGCCGTTACCAGGTTTGAGGTATGAGGTATGCAAAACCCCGAAGGGGTGACATGATTATAGAGAAATGGCAAACACAAGACGTGAACCCTGAAAGGGTGACATAGTGTGTTTGTTATTTCCCTATAATCATGTTACTCCTTCGGGGTTTTGCCTATTTTATTATATACGCCTGATGTTTAAGGCTGGTAAGGTCCACCTGTTTCACCCCAGCCCCATTTAGGCATGGGTGCTGATTCAACAATAGGATTTTCTTTTGTGTTGGAGTTGATTACTGCCAGACGGCTTCCCCATTCCAGGTATCCCATCAAAGCAGATCGAAACTCGGGATCATTCGGAACTCCGATTTCATCGGTACTTTCCAGCAGCAGGTCCATCCACCTTTTCCGTTTTGATTCATCGAGCATTTTTCCAAGGTGATGTGCAACCATGCCAGCGTGGTTGCCCTTGTCATCAACGGTATAAAAGTCAGGTCCGCCGAATACTTCGGCGATAAAATGCGCCACATGTTTGGAATGATCGCCGGACATATTTTTGAAAACAGGGTAGAGCAAATCGTCTTTCAATACCTTGCTGTAAAAAACTTCAGTAAGGTGTTCCAGTTTTTCTTTTCCTCCGGCCCATTCGTATAATGTTGGGATAGTGTTCATATTATTTTACGTTGACAGCTAAATTAAATCTTTGTTTGGATGATAAATGGTTAATCCCTACATTTGCACCCCACGAATAAATGACTTAAGTTATTACGAGTGGCTGTCTTACCAGGTAACCGGGGTAAGGCATTGAGTGCGGGGCGTAGCGTAGCCCGGTTATCGCGCCTGCTTTGGGAGCAGGAGGTCGCAAGTTCGAATCTTGCCGCCCCGACTTTTTATATTGATTATCAATGATTTATGAGCTGTTCGGACATATTCCGGACAGCTTTTTTTGTTTTTATAACTGAGTTCGCAATAGTCAACATTAATTTAAATGGAAAAAACGAAGAGTCCAAATTCTGACAAAAATTGGTTATTTAAAAAACATCATTTAACAGAGTATTTGTTATTAAATTGATTTTATGTGCAGATCAAAAAAGATTTGATGAAGAATTAGTCTATAAAATTTTATATTTTCACTTTTGGTGACATTGTAAAAATTATGGTTTTGCTTAATGCAATTATTAATTGATTTAAGTAGTGGATCTTTAGTCACTGAAGATTGTTATGTCTAGGGTTAGCGGTAAGCAAAATTTGATTGTTATTTAGTTTAAAATCAACATTTTCGCATTATCCCTAATGCTATAGCTAGTTATGCCTACCCAAAGACGTATTTCTTTTAAAGATTTTTCTGTAGTTGATTTATTTTGTGGAATTGGGGGACTTACGCATGGTTTAGTGAAAGAAGGATTTAGTGTAGCAGCAGGAATTGATTTTGACAAAAGTTGTAAATATGCTTTTGAAACCAATAATA
>CAXSIE010000103.1:0-4047 GCA_964237295.1 uncultured Flavihumibacter sp.
AAAGCGCCGAACTTCCTTCTGAAGAAATGCTGATGGTTAGAAGCGGAGGCAACTATGGCTGGCCTTATTGCTATTATGATAAAGATCAGCAAAAGAAAATACTGGCGCCCGAATATGGCGGTGATTCAAAAAAGCAGGGCCGTTGTGAAATGGTAGATAAACCGGTTGCAGCTTTTCCCGGTCATTGGGCGCCCGATGGATTGTTGTTTTACACCGGTGATATGTTTCCGGGAAAATATAAAAACGGAGCCTTTATTGCATTTCACGGATCATGGAACCGTGCTCCGTTAAAACAGGGTGGTTACTTCGTTGCCTTTTTACCTTTTAAAGATGGTAAACCAAGCGGTGGTTATGAAGTGTTCGCTGAAAATTTTGCCGGTAAAGATATATACAATCCCGGCGATGCTTATCATCGTCCGTGCGGACTGGCACAGGGTCCGGATGGCTCGTTGTATATTTCAGATGATGTAAAAGGAACGGTTTGGAAACTGGTTTATGGGAAATAATCTTTATCTATCAGCTTAGAACCAAAATGGGTAATGGAGCATTATATTTTATTAGACAATTTACAATATGAAAAAATTGATTGCTGTTTTCTTATCATTACAATTTGTTGTTATTGCTTTCGCGCAGGTAAACAAAGCGCCGGCATATCCATTGATCACACACGACCCTTACTTTAGTATATGGTCTTTTAATGATACCCTTAATACCGCACCAACCAAACACTGGACCGGTGCGGAACAATCATTGCTCGGGATGATAAAAGTTGACGGACAGGTGTACAAGTTCCTTGGTGATGAACAAAAGACTTTTGAAAATGTGATAGCCACAGCAGATGAAAAACCCTATTACGCACAATATACCGAATCAATTCCTCCCGAAGGCTGGATGAATATTGATTTTGTTGATAAGAACTGGAAACAGGGAGTACCACCGTTTTCAGACGACAAAACGCAGGCCCGGACCATCTGGACCAGTAAGAATATCTGGGTGAGACGCACTTTTCAGATGAACAGGATAAATGTGAACAAGCTGTTCTTAAAATTGCATCATGATGATAATATAGAAGTTTATATAAATGGTGAAATGGTGTTCAACGTTACAGGATGGAATGGCAAATACCAGAATTTTCCATTAGCCGATGCAGTTATAACCAAGCTGAAAAGAGGTAAGAATGTGTTGGCTATTCATTGTGCCAATACTGCCGGAGGTGCTTTTTTAGATGCCGGGCTTTTAGATGAGCCTCCCGCAAAAAAAGGAAATCAGTTGATTGCCGCCACTCAAAAAAGCGTGGAAGTTAAAGCCACCCAGACAATATACAAGTTTGCCTGCGGCGGTGTGGATGTTACAGTTAATTTTACTTCTCCGTTAATAATGACCGATCTTGACCTTCTTTCAAGACCTGTTTCTTATATAACTTTCAGCGTGCAGTCCAATGATAACAAACAACACGATGCGCAGCTTTATTTCGGTGCATCTTCTAACCTGGCTGTGAACAATCCCATACAACAGGTAGCGGTTACCAAGTATAAGAGTGGCGATCTTTCATTATTAAAAGCAGGCACCGTTGAACAGCCGGTACTGGGTAAGAAAGGCGATGATCTCAGGATCGACTGGGGATATCTGTATGTAGCAGTACCGAATTCATTAAATGCAGTACAAAGCATTTCTTCTTCAGATAAAACTTTGTCGGCCTTTACAGCAACCGCTTCCTCCTCAGCCAGTGAAGAAGGAAAACAATTTATGCTGAACACTGTAATACCACTCGCCAAGGTTGGTTCGGAAACACAGGATAAAACAATTATGATCGGTTATGACGACCTGTTTTCTGTTCAGTATTTTAAGGAAAACCTGCGGGCCTGGTGGAAGAAAGATGAATCGTATACCATAGAAAATGAATTTAAAAAAGCGTCCGCCGATTATAAAAAGATTCTCGACCAATGCGAATCTGTAAACAATACCGTTTATAACGACGCACTTAAAGCCGGTGGAGCATCTTACGCGAAACTTTGCGTGATCGCCTACCGGCAGTCTATAGCTGCTCATAAACTGGTGAAAAGTCCGCAGGGTGAAATGTTGTTTTTATCGAAAGAAAATTTCAGCAACGGCTCTATAAACACTGTGGATATTACTTATCCTTCTGCGCCGTTATTTCTTGTTTACAATCCTGACCTGCTGAAAGGAATGTTGAACGGCATCTATTATTATAGTGAGAGCGGCAAATGGACCAAACCCTTTCCATCCCATGATCTTGGAACTTACCCGCTGGCAAACGGTCAAACTTATGGTGAAGATATGCCGGTGGAAGAATGTGGTAACATGGTAATATTAACTGCTGCAGTTGCAAAAGCTGAAGGAAATGCGGAATATGCACGCAAACATTGGAAAACATTAAATACATGGGCGGAATTCCTGGCCAAAGAAGGTTTCGATCCTGCCAACCAATTATGCACGGATGATTTTGCGGGTCACCTTGCAAGGAATGCCAATCTCTCCGCTAAAGCGATCGTAGGTTTAGGTGGTTATGCAATGATGGCAAATATGCTTGGAGAAAAAGAAACCGCTTCAAAGTACCAGGCCATTGCAAAGGATATGGCTACGCGATGGATGACCATGGCCGATGCAGGAGACCATTATGCGCTGACTTTTGATAACAAGAATAGCTGGAGCCAGAAATACAACCTGGTATGGGATAAGATAATAGGCATGAATTTATTTCCGAAAGAAGTTTATGATAAGGAGATCAACTATTACCTTACCAAGCAAAACAGCTATGGGTTACCGCTGGACAGCCGTAAAACTTATACAAAATCAGACTGGATACTATGGACGGCCACATTATCTGATAAGCAGGCATCTTTTGAAGGACTCATCAACCCCGTATACAAATTTGCTACAGAAACTACTTCTCGTGTACCTATCAGCGACTGGCATGAAACAACCACCGGCAAGCAGGTAGGCTTCCAGGCAAGGAGTGTGGTGGGAGGTTATTTTATTAAAGTGCTCGACAAGAAGTGGAATAAGTAGGTGTGGGGTATGGGGTATGGGGTATGAGGTATGGGGTATGAGGAAAGAAAGCAGATTATTATAAACCCTGAAGGGGTAAAAAGATTATAGAAGATATTTAAGGATCAGACGCGAACCCTGAAAGGGTGGCATTATTGACATAACCAGCGGCTTTATGCCACTCCATTGAGCCGAAGGCCAAACGGGGGGTGGGTTGACTGTAACTATTCAGTAACTACCATCAAAAACGCTGACCAACAAGCACGACTACCAACATTAGGTAAGACGTTGCCCGGTAACCCACCCCTATTACGTCCTTTAGACGTAATGTCCCCTCCGAAGGAGGGGATTTATAACCAGGCTTACTTTTCACCTGGTGCTTGTAATTAAAAAGAACTTCTTAACTTAATGACATTGCCTTGCGAGGTTAACAACAGGGCGAGCTCTAACGAGGTAATGCAAATGAGTATGAAACATTTACACATACCTGCATAATCGATTTACTTAGCTAATTGTTGCCAACTCCAACGACTACCAATGTATAAATGCCTACTCCTTACTGCACTTTTAATTTCTGTTTTCACCAACGCGCAAGTACCCGTAAACCTTTCTGCGTTTAATAAAAAAAGTACCACCACTGTCTCAGTCACTAATAACGTTATTGATGTTCGGTGGATGGTAAGTAAAACGGAAAAAGGTTTATTAGAACTGAACCTTGACAACGCAAAACCTTTGTTCCAAAGCATCCGGATGAGCAGCCAGGGAACATTCCACGAAATAGCAAAAGACCTCGATCCTTCATTTGTAGTTACCATTGGCAAGAGAGACCTTATCTCTCAAAACGGCTGGAATATCTTTTTCGACAAGGTGCCTTTGAAGCCTTTCCAGGCTTATGTTGCAAACATCAATAAAACCAGTGCCAGTATAGCTTCAGAAGGATCGAGAACAATCATTACTGTTTCTCAGGTAAAAGCGGACAGGTTCAGTGGAAACATCCAGATAACCTTGTATAACGGAAGTCCCTTGTTTAATATAGCG
>CAXSIE010000103.1:4057-13152 GCA_964237295.1 uncultured Flavihumibacter sp.
TATAGCGGCTGTTATGTCAACTGAAGTGGATTCTACCGCCGTTATATATGATGCAGGGCTGGTAAGTAAAACTTTTGACTGGGAAAAATTAATATGGTCTGATCCATTGAATAAAATGCAGGACATAAAGCCCGCAAGGGAATCTTCCAGCACTGACCTTGCGGTAAAATACCGCACCATTATAGGCGTTGGAAAAGAAGGCAGCCTCGCAGTGTTTCCGGCGCCGCATCAATATTTTTATCCCCTTGATGAATGTTTTAATTTGAAGTTTACCTGGTATGGAAGCAATTACCGTAACATGGTTCCTGAATATGGTATCGGTATCAGGCAGGATTTGTATGGCGATATACGGTATGTGCCCTGGTTTAACGCGCCTCCCGGTACTAAACAACGAATGAATTTCTTTTGCCTGCTCAGCACTGAAAAAGGCGGTAGGGTGTTGGAAAGCGTTAAGCAGTTTACACACAGCGATTCCTATATTCCGTTACCTGGTTATAAAACCATGGGTAGTCATTTTCATATCGAGCATACACAAGATGTACTATCCGGCAAGTCAATGCCTGATACGCCCAATTTTGTAAAAGTGTTTAAGAACACGGGACTTAATATCATACACCTGGCTGAATTTCATGGTCCCGGGCATCCGAAGGGCCCGGAAAATCAGCGTTTTTTAGAGTTGAAAACTTTGTTTGACGAATGCAAACGGCTGTCTGATAAAAATTTCCTGCTATTGCCAGGTGAAGAGCCTAACAATTTTTTTGGCGGCCACTGGCTGGAATTCTTTCCAAAACCCGTGTTCTGGATGATGTCGAGAAAACCCGAGGAACAGTTTATGTCAACAGATCCGAAATATGGTAAAGTGTACAGGATCTCTGATAAAAATGAAATGCTGAAACTGCTTCAGCTTGAAAATGGATTGGCCTGGACAGCACATGCCAGAACAAAAGGTTCCACCGGCTTTCCCGATACATATAAAGAAGAAGCGTTTTATAAATCTAACCACTTTTTTGGCGCCGCCTGGAAATCTATGCCGGCCGATCTCTCACTGCCAAAATTAGGATTGCGTGTACTGGACCTGATGGATGATATGGCCAATTGGGGCTTTAGAAAACATGTGATAGCTGAGGCTGATCTTTTTCAGATAGAGCCGGATTTTGAGCTGTATGCTCACATGAATGTAAACTATATGCAGCTTGATAAACTACCCTCTTACGACCAGGGATGGCAACCGGTGCTGGATGTTATGAGGCAGGGAAAGTTTTTTGTATCAACAGGTGAAATTGTGTTTCCCTCCTTTACGGTCAATGGAAAAACATCCGGTGAAGTAATACCGGCCGGCAATGGAAAAGTTGAGGTAAAAGTAGCAGCCAGCTGGACGTATCCTTTGAATTATGCTGAAATCATTTCCGGTGATGGAAAGCAGGTGTTTCGTCAGCATATTGACTTAAAGGATACGGAAGCTTTTGGTAAGAAAAATTTTGTTTTCAATGCGGATCTCAAAGGTAGAAAATGGGTGCGGTTCGAGATGTGGGATGCTGCTGCCAATGGTGCGTTTACGCAGTGTGTGTGGCTTGATCAATAATCAATCTCTTTCACTTAATTGCTTACAGGCATCGCTACAGATTTTTTTTCCACGAAGTACATTTTAAGTGCACCTTTATTTTTGGCCTCAATCTCGCCGCGATAGGTGAACGCAAACTGATCCTGCACCATTTCATAAGTCTTTTCAGAGAGGTTGATTTGTCCGGGCAATGAGTGCTGTTCCATCCTGGCTGCTGTGTTTACGGTATCACCCCAGATGTCATAGGCAAACTTCTTAACCCCCACAATCCCTGCCACTACGCTTCCCGAGTGAATGCCGATGCGGATTTCAAAGGTTTTACTGGGTTGTTTCTCTTTTCTGTCACGAACAAATTGCCGGATCTCCAAAGCTGCTTTTACCGTGTTTGCCGCATGATGCGCATCATCATTGGGTAAACCGGCTACTGCCAGGTAAGCATCGCCGATGGTTTTTATTTTTTCGATGCCATACTTTGAAATGATATCATCAAAGGCCTTGAAGCAATAGTGCAGTTCATCTACCAGCTGCTGGGGAGTGAGCAGCTCACTGATTGTAGTGAAGTTTACAAAGTCTGTGAACAGCACCGTTACATGGTCAAAGAGCCTGGCGTCGGCGCTGCCTTTTTCTTTAAGTTCCTCTGCAACATCAGCAGGCAGAATGTTGAGCAGCAGCTTGTCTGAACGGTCCCTCTCGGTGGTAATCTGAGTATTTGCAGCAGCCAGCAACTGGTTGGACTTTCGTTGGTTTAAGTAATTGCGGCTGATGAAGAAAGATACTATCAGTAAGGCTATAATACCGCCGATAAGATAAAAGCTCTGGCTCTGTTTGGCTTTTAATCGTACCGTTTGCAGTTTCAGGGTGGTTTGAACCAGCGCTTGTTCTTTCTGGGTTGCTTTTAATTGCTGTTCGTTGGCCTGTCGTTTATTTTGTTCGGCATACAGTTCTGCCTCTGTTTTCTGGATGCTCAGCTCCTGAAGGTCTTTTTCTTTTCCCAGCAAGGTAAATTGTTGCTGGTTAAGCAACAGGGCCTGACGCTGTTGGGTAGCAAGCAGGGTTTGCTGATGAAGCTGCTCTTCGGTAAGGAGTTGCTGATATTTTAGCGAGTCTTCATGCTTGCCATATTCGTACTGCAATTCGCGCCGTGCCAGTTCTTTACGGTTTTTATCGTTGAAAATGCTGTCCTTGTAAAGAACATGCTCTCTGTATGTTTCAAGCGCTGCCGCATCATTACCTTGCAGTTGCCGCACTTTAGAAAGTGTATTTAAATTGGATTCTAATTTACTTAGCTCACCAATTTTTTTTAACAACTCGTTGCTTTTATTTAAATATTCTTCCGCAACCTTTAAAGCGCTGCTTCGGGTAAGCTTTAAACTGTCAAATGTAAAAGAATTGTTTTCTACAGCCTGTTTGTACATTTCCCCTATATCGCCCAGATTATTTGCCACACCAGCTTTGTAATCAAGTTCTTCATTTAGCTGCAAGGATTTCTGGTGATATTGCAATGCTTTGGAGTAATCGCCTAAATAAGCATATTCATTTCCTATATTCCCTAAGTTATTTGCAATCCCCATTTTATATCCCAGTTCTTCAAATGATCGCAATGCTTTCATTTTGTACTCCAGGGCCTTGGCATGATTACCTATAGCCGAATAAACCATTCCTATTGCACCTAAATTATTAGCGGCGCCTGTTTTAACTCCTATAGTTTCATTTAACTGTAAAGATTTTTGATAATACTCTAAAGCTTTTTGATAATCTTTTAAACTGAAATAATTGTTGCCTAAATCACCAAGAGTATATGCAATACCTGATTTATCATCTATTTCTTCATTCACTTGTAATGCTTTCAGGTAATACGCCAGTGCCATCGGATAATTGCTTAATGAATTGTATGAATTGCCAATAGCTAATGTTAAGCCTGCAACGCGCTTTTTATTTTTTAAGGCCTGGTATAAGGTCAGCGATTTTTGATAATATTCCAATGCTTTGGACTGATCGCCTGAAAAATTGTAAGCATCACCCAGGCCGCTCAAATTTTTTGCAATGTTGACTGTGTTGCCTGATTCTTCGTAAATTTGTAAAGCTCTTCCAAACAGTTCCTGGGCTTTAGCATAATTATTTTTATCCAGATGGTTCCATGCAAGGGCGTTGCATGCAGTGGCTATACCTGGTTTCCATCCAAGCTTTTCCGTCAACGCGAGGCCCTGCTCGCCCTGGCGTATTCCCTCATCCGGATCTGATACATAGTTCAGGGATAAATTGACAAAGATCTTTACCTTATTGGTATCTTCTTTTGCTTTTGGCAGTTCGGTAAGCAGGCTGTCTATAAGAGCCTGTCCCTTTTTTTGAGCATGGGTAACCTGAGCTGTCATAACAAGCAGCAGCAAGATCAGTGATAGCCGGAATTTTTTTATTATTATTCTCTGTGCAAAGTTCATTAAACTAAACATTTAAAAAATATGTGATTTAATCTTTCCTAAGTTATATAATTTTAAAAGGCAGATAAATTTATTTTCCGGTAAACAAAGCCCTTAAATGAAGATTGAATTTAAAAGCTTATTTTCCGTATTATTAAAAAGGATTAGTAATAAAATAGCTGCCATGTTTTTAAATGATCATACAGATACGATTGTCATCAGGGTGGGAATCTTTTTATGTATAACGCTTGTATGCGCAGGTTTTGCGCTATCACCCCAGGCTACAACCAAAGGTGAAAAGGGATCGGCTTATCAAAAAAATAAAACGGCTTTACCTTCCTGGGCATTAGGCGGTTTTGTTCGCCCTCCGGGTGTAAATCCGGTTATTTCACCCAAAGATAAAACCTTATTCAATTGCCCGATGAAAAAGGTGGCGGTAGCCTGGGAATCCAACGATACTTTTAATCCGGCGGCCACTATTAAAGACGGAAAGGTGATTGTATTGTACCGGGCAGAAGATAAGTCCGGTGTTGCCATTGGGGAGCGTACTTCAAGGCTTGGATACGCAAGTAGTGCTGACGGCTTAACATTCCAACGGAGACCCTTACCCGTTTTTTATCCCGGAGAAGACAGTCAGAAAGAATTTGAATACCCGGGCGGATGCGAAGACCCAAGAGTTGCTGTTACCGAAGATGGTACTTATGTAATGATCTATACTCAATGGAACAGGAAGGTTCCCCGCCTTGGAGTAGCCACTTCCAAAGATCTGATCAACTGGACCAAGCACGGGCCAATATTCAGGAAAGCTTACAACGGCAAATTTTTTAATATCGCCACTAAATCGGCTTCTATCATAACAAGCATAAAAGGTGATAAACAGGTAATTACCAAAGTCAACGGCAAATATTTTTTATACTGGGGCGAGCACCATGTATATGGCGCTACATCCGGTAACCTCGTTGATTGGGATCCGGTAGTAGATGCTAACCAAAACCTGAAAGAATTCATCTCACCAAGAAAAGGTTTCTTCGACAGCGATCTAACGGAGTGCGGGCCGCCGGCAATAATGACAGATAAAGGAATTTTATTGTTGTACAACGGTAAAAATTCAACAGCAGGAAACGGCGATACCAGGTTTACACCTAACAGTTACTGTGCCGGACAAGTGTTGTTCGACAGTAAAGATCCTACAAAAGCTATAGCAAGACTGGATGTTCCCTTTCTTCGTCCTATGGAGCCTTTTGAAAAAAGCGGCCAGTATGTTGCCGGAACGGTGTTTGTGGAAGGACTGGTATTTTTCCAAAAGAAATGGTTCATGTACTATGGCTGTGCCGACTCAAGGGTAGGTGTGGCGGTTTATGACCCGGCGAAGAAGGCAATGCCTGATCCGTTGCCCTCTGCACCATGATTGCCATTAAAGAGAGCAAAAGTATTGAGTTCAAAAGGTGCATAATAACATGCTACTTAAAATGTACTTCCCCGGTAATTAATTAAAATTGAACAAATATATAATTATGAAAATTAAAAAATCCTTCTAATCATGGTTCAGAATACACGCCGAAATTTCATTACCCGTTTAGGAATCCTCTCAATCGGTCTTCCATTAGTTGGCCGATCAAATTATTCTATCAACGATTTAAAAAAGAAAGGGGATATTAAATTTGGTTATTCAGCCATTACCTGGGGTGGTAACGATGTGAATGCCATTAAAGATATTTCTTCGCTTGGTTTCACAGGTATCCAGCTTCGCTCGAATGCCTTTACAACTTACGAACACAAATCAGATGAAGTGAAAAAATTGTTAGATGATGCAAAACTCAGCCTGGTAATGTTTTCCAGCGGTAATGCGGATATCAATACCGGTAAAGATGATGAGACTATTGCAACGCATGTGGCACACGCAAAGTTTGTTAAATCACTCGGTGGCAAATTTATCCAGATAACAAATAGCTCACGGCCGAAGGACAGGGAACCAACAACGGAAGAACTCAGCACTTATGGTAAGTTGCTGACTGCAATCGGTAAGCAAACTAAAGAGATCGGTGTTGAAACCACTTACCATAATCATATGGGTCAGTTGGGACAAAAGCCTGAAGAAGTAGAAACTATTTTAAAAAATACCGATCCTGCCTATGTGAGCTTTTTGTTGGATGTGGCGCATTATCAACAAGGTGGGGGAGATCCGGTAGCGGCAATAAGAAAATACAAGAACAGGTTAAAGGCTTTGCATATTAAAGATGTGATCAGCAAGCCTACGCCAACTAACAGCCAGGGTTACCTGTTTGTAGAGATCGGCCAGGGCCGCGTAGATTTTCCCGGAGTGTTTAAAGCGCTTGATGATATTGGTTTTAAGGGCTATGCAATTGTTGAGCTGGATGCTGTTCCGGATAAAGCGAAAACGCCTTTGGAATGTGCAGGTATCAGCAAGGCGTATATTAATAAATTGCTTAAGAATGTTATTGCTTAAAAAAAGCAGGAAGCAATCTTTGAATGGAAGCATGAAAGTTTCAGGGGAATCAGTACTTTTATCTTCATAATTGATTTATAATGCGTGCTTCATGTAATGTGAAAAAGTCTCTGATTTTATCAGCCCTGTCCTTTTTTTTTCTGTTTGATTCATTTGCTCAGAAAGCCGGCATATTTGAGGGCCGCAGTGATGTGGGCGACGTACTGCATGCCGGAACGGTAAGTTACAATAAAGACGATCAGCAATATGAATTATCCGGCTCCGGCGCAAACATCTGGTTCAAACATGACGAGCTTAATTTCGTATGGAAACAGATGAAAGGAAATTTTATTTTACAGGCACGCGGCGTGTTATTAGGAAAAGGCGCAGATCCGCATCGCAAATTTGGCTTGATGGTGCGCAGCAACCTGGATTCCACTTCAGCAATGGTTTGCGCTACCGTGCATGGGGATGGCCTTACCTCCCTTCAATATAGAAAGACTCCACATACCGATGTTGCAGAAACAAGGTCATCCCTCAAAGGACCCGATGTTATACAACTGGAAAGGAAAGGTAACTTATATATCATGTCGGTTGCCCATTACGGCGAGACGTATGTTACGGAAAATGTTTCCGATCTCAGTTTAGGTGATGATGTGTATGTTGGATTGTTTATCTGCGCGCACAATAAGGATGTTGTTGAAAAAGTTTCTTTTGATAACGTACGCATCATCGTTCCTGCCAAAGAAAATTTCGTTCCTTATAAAGATTATATCGGCAGCAGCGTAGAGTTAATGGATGTTAACAGCGGCAGCCGGCAGTTAGTTTATACGGCGCCTGAATCTTTACAAGCTCCAAACTGGACTAAAGACAACAAATCGCTTATATATAACAGCAAGGGACTGGTATATAAATTTGATCTGGCAAAGCGTACACCCCAGGTGCTGAATACTGAACCCGTGGTTAAGAACAATAATGACCATGTAATATCTTTTAACGGAAAAATGCTGGGATTGAGCTCGACAGGTACTGACGCAAAAAGCGGTTCGCTGGTTTTTACAGTTCCCATTGAAGGAGGCAAGCCAAAACAAATAACACCAACAGGACCTTCTTACCTGCATGGCTGGTCGCCTGACGGAAAGTACCTTGTTTTTACAGGGCAGCGAAACAACGAGTTTGATATTTATAAAGTTCCTGCTAACGGGGGTGAAGAAGTGCGCCTTACAACAGCTCCGGGATTGGATGACGGCGCGGAATACAGTCCCGATGGAAAATTCATTTATTTTAATTCCACCCGTTCGGGAAGTATGCAGTTATGGAGAATGAAGGCCGATGGGAACGAGCAGGAGCAACTTACCAATGACGAATACAACAACTGGTTCCCGCATGTTTCGCCTGATGGCAGGTCGATTGTATTTTTATCTTTTACGAAAGATGTTAAGCCCGACGATCATCCGTTTTACAAGCATGTTTACCTGCGCATGATGCCCGTTAATGGAAAACAATCAACAGTGCTTGCCTATTTGTATGGCGGACAGGGATCGATTAATACGCCATCATGGTCACCTGATAGCAAGCGGATTGTTTTTATCAGTAATTCGGATTGAGCAATCAGCTATCAGCCGTTGGCTATCAACATAAGTCAATAGAAAGCAATCTTTAATAACAAGCTAAAAGCGGATAGCTGATAGCAACATTCAATTACCATATGCAACGATTGAAAACATTTTTACTACTGGCCTTTGTTATTACTTACCAGAATGGTTTTTGTAAAGTAATACTCCCTTCCATCATTGGTGACAACATGGTACTGCAACGGCAATCAACAGTGCCGCTCTGGGGAACTGCCGGCAAAAACGCTGCTATCACTGTGCAAACATCCTGGGATAAAAAGATTTATAAAATCAACACCGGCGCCGGCGGTAAATGGAGTGTATCAGTAAGCACACCTGCTGCCGGCGGCCTTTTACTATTTCATTTAACGACGGACAATTAACCACGCTGAATAATATACTCATCGGTGAAGTATGGCTATGCTCCGGTCAGTCTAATATGGAAATGCCGGTGAAAGGATTTAAAAACCAGCCTATCCTGAATTCAAACGAGATCGCAGTAAATTCAGAGAATTCAAATATCAGGATGTTCATTTTAGAAAAGGCTTTATCAAGAACACCACTTGATACCTGCAAAGGAAGCTGGACAGAATCGAATGCGGCCACATCAAGGCAGTTCAGCGCTGTAGGTTTCCAGTTTGCGCAAATGTTACAGGAAAAACTTAAAGTGCCTGTAGGAGTTATTGGTACTTACTGGGGTGGAACTCCCATACAGGCATGGATGGACGAAGCCAGTTTGAAAAATTATCCGGAAATGAAGATTCCGATTCCGGGAGATACCGCTAAATTATCGCCTAATGCGCCAACAAGTTTGTATAATGCAATGATAAATCCCGTGGTGGGTTTTGGTTTAAAGGGATTTTTATGGTACCAGGGAGAAGCTAACGTGGGCAACTATATGATCTATGAAAAGCTTATGAACTCAATGGTAAGCGAATGGCGGAAGAAATGGAATAATGACAGCCTCTCTTTTTATTATGTTCAGATTGCTCCTTATGCTTATGGTGCCGATACTGCCCGCAAGTCTGCATACCTGCGGGAATCGCAGTTGAATGCGG
>CAXSIE010000104.1:0-11425 GCA_964237295.1 uncultured Flavihumibacter sp.
GAATTGTTGAAGACCTTGCCCGGGCATTAGGGGCGGCTACTGCATGCAGCCGGCCGGTAGCAGATTCGAACTGGAGACCTCATCACGAGCATGTAGGACAAACCGGTCTGGCGATTGCCCCCAATCTTTACTTCGCGCTGGGAATTTCAGGAGCCATTCAGCATTTGGCCGGAGTTAACAGGAGCAAAGTGATAGTGGCAATTAATAAAGACGCTGAAGCACCTTTTTTTAAAGCGGCTGATTATGGAATAGTGGGTGACATATTTGAAATAGTACCGAAAATAACCGAAGCCGTTAAAAAATTAAAGCATGGATGATAAACTAATATATTGATAAAAAGATATTTAATTAATTTAATTTTCGAAGCCTTTCAATTTTTTGAAAGGCTTTAATTTTTATATTTGCTTTTTTACTAAAATGTAAACCCGCGTTCGGGTTAGGTTATGAGAAAGATAGAACTGGAAATAGTGGCCCTGTCGCATAGCATCACACAAACACATTCCTATGCTGTTGTGATGGGGGAAGTGAACGGATTACGCCGTTTGCCCATTGTTATCGGCGGTTTTGAAGCGCAGGCTATTGCAGTAGCCCTGGAAAAAATGCAACCGAGTCGTCCCCTGACGCATGATCTTATGAAAAATTTTATGAGCGCTTTCAATGTTGACCTTACAGAAATAATTATCAGCGATCTTCAGGAAGGTATTTTTTATTCAAAACTTGTTTGTGTAAGCGAACATGATACGGTGGAAATAGATTCAAGAACTTCCGACGCGCTTGCTTTAGCCGTTCGTTTCGGTTGCCCTATATATACTTATGAACATATACTTGATAGCGCCGGTATTTTAATGGAGGATACCGGTAAAAAGAAAAAAGGCTCTGTTGATACTACCAATGAAACATCCACTATTAAATGAGGTGCTGGAGCATGAAGATTATATCCGGGCTATCACCATCCGCGATGAGATCGCAAGCCGGAAGAAGTAATGGTTAATGATTAATTGTTAACGATTAATTGATGATTAATTGTTAACGGGTAGAGTTAAATTAATAATTCTTAAATTATTATTACTAAAAGAATACAGCATCTTTCCGTTAATAATTAATAATTAAACATTAACCACTAAATTGATCGTATTTCCCAACTGCAAAATAAATCTCGGGCTTTCCATTATCAATAAGCGAAACGATGGCTATCACAACCTTGAAACAGTTTTTTATCCCCTGGGTGTCAAAGACATACTTGAAATAATCCCGGATATAAAAAGTGAGTTTACAACAACGGATCAGGTACCCGGACATGTAACATTCACAACGAGCGGTGTAGCAGTTGATGGCAATAGCATGGATAATCTGTGCGTAAAAGCGTATTGTTTACTGCAAAAAGATTTTCCCTCATTGCCTTCTGTCAAAATGCACTTGCATAAAGCTATTCCAATGGGTGCAGGCAGTTTTACATTAAAATTATTAAATACTCAATTCAAGCTAAACCTTTCATTTGACCAGTTAATACAGTACGCAGTGGACTTAGGCAGTGATTGTCCTTTCTTTATCCTAAACAATCCTTGTTTTGCCACCGGCAGGGGTGAAAAAATGGAGCCTATTGCGATTGACTTATCTGCTTATTTATTTGTATTAATTAATCCGGGTATATCAATAAATACTGGCTGGGCTTTTTCTCAATTGGATATAAATAGCAATAATGCCGAGGATCGGGTTGAAAGTTTAAAGGAAACCATTGTACGTTCTGTTAGTGATTGGAAGAATTTCATGACTAATGACTTTGAAAAGCCGGTTTTTGAAAAGTACCCGGAAATAAAATTAATTAAGCGTACACTCTATGAGCAGGGTGCCCTGTATGCTTCTATGACGGGCAGCGGTAGTACCGTTTATGGGATATTCAGGAAAGACGCAATGCCTGTTTTTAACTTTCCATCCGGTTACCGGATAATCAAAGTTAATGCATAAAATAGTTGTCTTAATAGTAGCATTACAGAAAGATCATCCTAAGTATTTTAAACTTTCCGCATCTTAAACAACTAAAAGTTTCGGCATTTAATTGTAAACTATAATCGTAAATTTGGTTATGTTTAGATTTTTTGAAATTATTGCGGCAAGTCTTAAAATGGCTCTGGAAGAATTCAGGTCAAATAAATTAAGGACTTTTCTTTCATTATTTGGCATCACCATAGGCATCTTTTGCATTATCGGTGTGCTGGCTACAGTGAATAGCCTTCAGCAGAATGTTCAAAACGATATAAAAAAAATAGGCACTAATTCTATCTTTCTTGACAAATGGGAATATGGCCCGGATAAACCATGGTGGAAACTTTCAAAAAGGCCGGCTATCAAGTATTCTGAAATGAAAATCCTTAAGCAAAAAGTCTCCAGTGCGGAATTCATGGCTTATAAAATCGGTGGTAATGATAATGTTGAATACGAAGACAACCTTGTAAGCGGTGTTAATTATTATGGGTTCTCCGAAGAGTTCCCGGATATCCAGAAAATTGAGATCGGTATGGGCAGGTATTTTCAGCAATCCGATTATGACCATGCTGCCAACTCGGTAGTATTGGGTTATACGGTGGCCGAGCAGTTATTTACAAAGCCGGAAGATGCCATTGGCAAGCAGGTAGAGATAAAGGGAAAAAAAGGAAATGTAGTGGGCTTAATTAAAAAACAAGGACAAAGCTTTATGGATATCTGGGGTTTTGATAATTGTATAATTATGCCATACAGCTTTTTTAAAACAATGGTAAGAGATGAATATAGCAATCCGCTGATCATTATTAAAGGATATGATAAAGTTCCTATCGATGAACTCAAGGATGACCTCACAGCCGCCATGCGTTCCATAAGGAAATTAAAACCCACCGAAGAAGATAATTACAGTCTGAATGATATCGAACCGGTTAAGCAATTAACAGAAAACCTGTTCTCGGGAATCAATACCGGTGGATGGGCAATAGCAGGACTCTCACTGGTGGTTGGCATGTTTGGTGTGGCCAATATTATGTTTGTAACGGTGCGGGAAAGAACGAGCCAGATCGGTTTAAAAAAAGCAATCGGAGCAAAACGCTCTACTATATTGATGGAATTTTTGATGGAGTCGGCATTTCTATGCATCATGGGCGGTGCTATCGGAATTTTGTTGGTTTTTATACTAACACAGATAATTTCTCACTCTTTAGACTTTCCCATTTTTATTTCTATGGGCATTATGGCATTGGCTGTTTCCATTTGTATAATAATCGGCATATTGGCCGGTATCATACCTGCATCTATTGCTGCCCGTATGGATCCGGTAGTTGCGATAAGAAGCAAGTAATGGTTAATGTTTAATTGTTAATTATTAATTATTAACAGTTGGTTGCTGATGATTCATATACCATATTTATCTAAATGCATTGTTACTAACCCTTTATTTTCTTACTCTTCAATTATTAACCATTATCCATTAATCATTTATAATTAATCATTGAATTGCCCACTATTCTTTCCATAGAGTCTTCCTGCGACGATACTGGTGCGGCGATATGCCGGGATGGCGCTATCCTTTGCAACCTGATAGCAAACCAGCAGGTGCATGAACAGTATGGAGGGGTAGTACCGGAACTGGCAAGTAGAGCGCACATGCAAAATATCGTACCGGTGGTTGACAAGGCATTAAAAAATGCCGGTATAACTTTATATGATCTTGACGCGATCGCATTTACACAGGTACCCGGACTGATTGGTTCGTTACTGGTAGGCGCTGAATTTGCAAAATCGCTGGCCCTGGCACTGGATATACCTTTAATTGCCGTAAATCATATGCAGGCGCATGTGCTGGCTAATATCATTGAAGAGCCAAGGCCTTCTTTCCCTTTTTTATGTTTAACAGTGAGTGGCGGACATACACAGATTGTACTATGCTCATCACCCGGCAGCATGAAGGTTATCGGAGAAACAATCGATGATGCTGCCGGCGAGGCATTTGACAAGTCGGCCAAATTACTGGGGCTTCCCTACCCTGGCGGTCCTTTGATAGACAAGTACGCAAAGGACGGCGATGCCAAACGCTTTAATTTCCCGGAGCCGCAATTACCCGGATTAAATTTTAGTTTCAGCGGATTGAAAACTTCCATTCTTTATTTTATACAGAAGGAAAAAGCAAAGAACCCTGATTTCATTTCAGAAAACCTGGCGGATATCTGCGCATCCATTCAAGGCAGGATAGTATCTATTCTTCTTCGCAAACTGGAAAAAGCCATCAGGGAAACAGGCATTAACAATGTTTGCATTGCCGGCGGCGTTTCTGCGAATAGCGGATTGCGTAAGGCATTTATTGAATCAGGAAAACAATACAATTGGAACACCTATATACCATCCATGGAGTATTGTACCGATAACGCCGGCATGATCGCAATAGCTGCTTATTATAAATACATGGCCGGAGATTTTGCGGATCTTTCGGTTACTCCCAGTGCAAGGACTAAACTCATATGATATTTTACCCAGGGTTAACATTCCTTACATTATGCCAAATGCCTTTTTTAAGTTTAAGCAGTTCAGCATTTATCAAAATAAATGCGCTATGAAAGTTTGTACAGACGCCTGTTTATTCGGGGCATGGGTGGCAAAACATTTTGAAAATGATCAACCTCATAAAATTTTAGACATAGGCACGGGCACCGGCTTGTTAACTTTAATGCTGGCGCAAAAATTAAACGGTTCAATTGAAACTGTTGAAATAGAGCAGGGCGCTTATCTGCAGGCATTTGATAATATCTCGCAAAGCAACTGGAAAGAGAGGATCACTGTTGTTTATGGTGATATAAAAAAATATAGTTACAAGCATCCCTATGATCTCATTATTTCAAATCCGCCGTTTTATGAAAATGATCTGCAAACTGCAAAGCCGGTATACAATATGGCCCGGCATGATAAAACACTTACCCTGGAAGCATTATTATCAATTGCAGCATTACATCTTTCTATAGAGGGTTCATTTGCAGCGTTGGTTCCTTATCATCGCGAAGCTTATTTTATCAGCACCGCTGCCGGCCTCGGTTTATATCCTTTCAGTGTCGCTTATGTTAAACAATCAACAAGCCATGATTATTTCCGAAGCATCATAATTTTAAAAAAGCATCCTTCTTCAATCATCGATGAAAGTTTCATGAGCATCAAGGAAGGAAACAATTATACGGCTGCTTTTACGGAGCTTTTGAAAGATTACTACCTTAGCCTTTAATAATTTAATTCCGCTTAAAGCCCGGCATATTCTTCCAGGTAAGTAAAACGTTTAGTGAGCTTTCCATCTTTCACTATAGTAGCCCTGTCAATAATATCTGAGGTTCCTGAAATCAGATCTTCCAGAACAAATTTTATCAATTGTTCGCCAAAATATCGTGAAGCATCCCTGGGTAACTCATTGGGAAGGTTGCTCACAGCCATCATATCGATAGAGCCCGGCAGGTAGGGACCCGTTCTTGTATGATTGCTTTTATTTACTCCATACACAGGGTCTGCAATGGTTGCATCGCCAATATTACAGGGAACAGATCCGTTGTGGTCATCGGTAATGTCTGCAATGGTTTGAATGCTGAAAGACTGGTTTGCAATATCTTCCCATTCAAATAAGCGTGGAATATTATTATCCCAATAAATTCCATTCATAAGGATATCCGTTTTATGGGTGTATGGGATGAATGTACAGTGGTAATGTTCAGGGTTTGTATGAAAATCTTCCCGGTTATACCTGCCGTTTTCTTTATGTGCGTAGAGGTTAGCGCCTTTCAGATGTACATATACCGGATAAGAAAATGTTCTTTCCAGGTATTCATCGGGTTCTACTTCTATAATGCCAAGCAGGTTCATAATTTCCAGGATACCGCTGGCAACCCTGCCTGATCCGGTTACTGCAATTTTTATAACCGGCAGTCTGAGTCCGAAATAAGTATGGATCAGCAATTGAAAGCTTTTATGGTTGTGCACCTTATCGAGTTCAAATAAACCGGTACGTTTTCCGTAAGCCATCATTCCATTATGAGCGCCCACTACTCCTGCAAAAAATCCATATCCGATAATTCTCTGACCGTCTTCATGTTCCAGGCATTCATAATCTATCAGCGTAATGTTCTTTTGAATAATCGTTTGCAACAATTTCCGGTTATGAGGCTGCTTTTTTTTGGTGTGTGAAAAAAAGAGATAAGTTTTGCCCGGGATCAGTTGCTCAGTTGGGGCTTCTTTGATCCCCATAAGAATATCACAATCACTCAGGTCTTCTTTCACCTCCAATCCAGCCAGTTGGTATTCTTTATCTGAAAAGCAGCGCTGGCCTGAGCTTTGAACCACTATTGTAATCTTTGTTGAATTTTTAAGAATCCACTTGCATTGGGAGGGAATCAGCGCCACCCTGTTATCAGGCGGAAACTTACCTTCCCTGATCAATCCGATTTTCAGCATACTTATTCATTGGTTTTATCTATTAAGCTAAAATACTACAATAACGAGTGGATCAAATTCAATAGTATCATAGCACGGATAGCTAATGAAAAAATATTGTGAAATATTTTTATCATTATGCATTTATTTTTGTTGAGAGTAAAAGGCTTCCACATTATGAATTACTTTGAACTATTTGACCTTCCCCTTTCATTTGTAATAGATGAAACTGTAGTAAAGAACAGGTATGACCAATTCATTGACAAGTATCGTCCTGATTTTTCTGATACTAACGGAGGGCTTCAGCAGGTTGATGGAAAAGAAAAAATTTTGTTGGCAGAAGCCGCTTATCTTGTTTTTCAAAACAGCGATGAGACAATACGATATGTGTTGGAACTGAAAAAATTTTTGCCTGATAATAATTATTAGTACACTCCGCAATTTATCATGGAAGTGAGGGATATTAACGAAGAGTTGATGGAACTTGAGTTAGATGAAAAGCAGGAACAGTTGATGGAAGTGGAACAAAAAGTAAATACCTTAATGATTAAAATTTATGAAGATGTTGCACCGGTTATTGAATCTTATGAAGAAAATATTGATTCCGAAGAAGCGTTGCTGCAGGTAAAGGATTTCCATTACCAGAAAAAATATTTACAACGTATTTTGGATCGGATCAATGTAATACGTAATATTGCCTCCCCTTCATAAAAGCGCTGAATCAGGCCCGGGTGGCGGAACTGGTAGACGCAGCAGACTCAAAATCTGCCATTCGCAAGGATGTATCGGTTCGATTCCGATCTCGGGCACTAAGCCTCCTTAATTGGAGGTTTTTTATGTGGTGTAATGCTCTCTGGGAGCGGGTTACACTCTTTTTCTTTTCTTTTAGTTTCCTTTGTTTATTGTCTGTTTTCCAATTTTTTGTGCCTCTATTGTACCTCGGGTAACAAAATTTGATAACAATTTCATGCCTTGATGAGACAATTCTTAAAAAAAATTAGATGTACTGACTACCTCAAAGCTGCTGGGCCACACATCCATGAAGCATACACAGCGCTATGTTAATACGGCTAATGAGATGAAGCAGAAGGCGACTGATAAGTTGAACTTTGATTTGTAGCATTGCTTGAAATTACCCCTTTACCTGCATATCTCGAAAAGCATGTGAAACAGAACCCGGTTAATAATTGCCGTTATTAGGATGGTTTAAATGATTCCGGAGGAAAAAAATCTTCAACTTCTGATACCAAAGTGAATAGTTTTGAAAGATCTCCTTGTTTATTTTTAATTAATATCTTATCGAAAGCAGGACGAATTTTAGAATGAAAGTGATATGATAGTGTAGAAATAAAATAAGCTTTCGTTTCAACGGGTATGTCTTCTTTATTTACCTGCTCCGCAAGCTTTTTTTGCATTTGAAGGATCATCCACAATTCAGCAATTTTTGCTTCCGTTTCATGTTGATTCATTTTTTCGGAAAGTATTTCTGGCTTTATTAAATGACTTACAAGTTTTGCAATAGCACCTGCACCTTGATATTCCTTGAATGTAGACATTAATTCTGGAGACTTCACTTCGTAAGTAAATCTAAAATCGTTTATATCCTCTCTAACTAATCTCACTTGTTCGGTAAAATATTCCAACTTTCTTTGTTGCAACTGCTCTTTTCCTGCTTTTTCTGCTCACTCCTTAAAGATTCATTTGCATCTATCTGCGCTTTTTAAGCAAAAAAACTAATATAGACCCTATAAGACTAGTAAGAGGTGCCGTTATGCCTCCAATAGTATCACCAATTTCGCCAGTCTTGGTGAAGTTAATTGACCCTTGACGAGTAAACCAGTATGGAAAGAATGCTACCAGGATAATTCCTGCCGCAATAATAAAAGCGCCAGCCATAGTTGACCTTTTTTCATTGTTACTTATTTCATAACAATCTATAAAAAAAGTTTAAGCTTTTGCAACTTTATAATATTTCAACTTCCATAAACTCTGCATTACGGAAGTAAATATATGAGTAATTAAATCAATTAGTGTCTGCAGTAAGTAGTAGGTCTTTTAATAATTGTTAGCCGTTTAGATGCCGGAGTTTGATGCAAACTCTTTCTCCACAAAATACATTTTTAACGCTCCCTTATTTTTCGCTTCTATTTCTCCCCTGTAAGCAAAAGCAAACTCATTCTTCACAAGTTCATAAGTTGTTTCTGACATGTTGATTTTGCCTGGTAAAGAATGCTGTTCCATCCTTGCTGCAGTATTTACTGTATCACCCCAGATGTCATAGGCAAACTTCTTAACCCCAACAATGCCCGCTACTACACTGCCTGAATGAATACCAATACGGATATTAAAGGATTTGTTACCTATAGATGCGTTTCTATTATAAATAAACTCACTTATTTCCACTGCCGCTTTTACAGTGTTTATTGCATGATTTGGATCTGCGTTGGGAAGACCGGCCACAGCCAGGTAAGCATCACCGATCGTTTTTATTTTTTCAATGTTATACCTGGAGATAATTTCATCAAAAGTTTTAAAGCAAAAATGCAATTCGTTAACCAGTTGCTGTGGGGTCAGCATTTCACTGATGGTGGTAAAGTTTACGAAGTCAGTGAACAGCACCGTTACATGATCAAACAGCCTGGCATCTGCCGTGCCTTTTTCTTTAAGTTCTTCTGCCACATCAGCGGGAAGTATGTTTAAGAGAAGATCGTCTGAACGTTTTTTTTCTACACTAATTATTTTGTTGGATTTCCGCTGATTTAAGTAATTGCGGGTAATAAAAAAGGAAACAGCAAGCAGGGCAGCTATGCCGACAGATAAATAAAAACTTTGATTGCGCTTAGCTTTAAGCTCTGATTTTTGTAGCTGAACGGTTGTCTGTGCAAGAGTCTGCTTTTCCAGTGATAGACTAAGCTGCTTCTCATTAACTTTTCTGAGGTTTTGCTCAGCCTGTAGCTCAGCCTGCGATTTCAAAAAATTAAGCTGTTGCAGGTCTTTTTCCCTGCTAAGCAAGGAAAGATGCTGGGAAGCAATTAAGGCTTGCTGTTTAAGTTTCTGTGTAGTGAGGCGTTGCTGATATTTTAGGGAGTCTTCCTGTTTTTCAAACTGTATTTGTGCCAGCTTATTGTTAAATGCATTCTGGCTGCTTTGATTAACTATGCTATCCCTCATTATAACATAATGCTGGTAGTTAACATAAGCCAGACTGTAATCTTTGAGCTGCTCATAAATGATACTAAGTTCCTTATAGCAGTCTCTCTTCCTTATAAGGCCATTCGGACCCAGATTCAGATTGTTATTAAGAACAGTTTCCAGCATTTTAACCGCTTGTACTTTAAAGCAGGTACGATGCCATGCCTGATAAGCACTTCATCAGGTGCATCACGAATACTTAGTCCCAGATAAAACAGACCCCTATATTCAAAGGGCATTCGCTGCCGGGTTTCGATACGCGTGCTATCTTTTAAAACGCTCAAAGCTTCATCGTACCGGTTGGTAAAGTAGTAGACTTCGGCAAGGCCTACAAAAACCATAAGTTTTCCAGCTTCACTTTTTATTTTATTGAAGAATTGCAAAGTCGTGTTGAAATAGGAAAGGGCTTTGTCGTACTGCTTAAGGTTTGTGTAAATGGATGCCAAATCAAGATAATGATAGACAATTTCATTTTCCTCCACTCCCTGCTGCTGCGATTTTTGCAATTCGTTAAGTTTGATGGTTAACGATTTCTGGTAATCACCCAGAGCGTTAAAAATTGATCTCATATTCTCATTGACGATACTACGCCTATTGTCATACAATGGACTATGCTGAAACGGAGGGGCGATTGACGCCTGCAAATACTCCAGTGCTGTTTCATAATTACCGAGCGTTTGATATGTATCTGCTATCTGAACTAAAAGAGACCAGTGTGAACTGCTAGTATCTTTTCCTTTGTAAAAGTCCAATTCCCTTAAGCTATATTCAAGTGATTCCCTAAAGTTGCTCTTATATGCCTCATTATCAGCCAGGAGTTGTAATGACCATCGGGTGCCTTCCAGGTCTTTTCTCTTTTGATGTTCAATCAATATCTGATGAAAAAAACTTGTTGCATCTTCATCATGATGCTGCTGAACGTCAGTCATTCCAATCAACTGTGCAGGCTTAAACCATGCAGGTTTTGGCCCGTAGTCTGTAAATTCCACTTCTTTAGTATCATGGAAATATTCAAATGCACTTTTATACTTTTTGGCAGCATGCACGTAATCATTTAAAAAGTAATATACATTTCCTTCATTTACGAGCTGACGGGCCTGTAAAGAAGTAAAGTGATTCTTTCCGGCTTCTTCAGATCCTTGCCGGAAATAGCTGAGAGCCGTCGTATCTTGATTGGTTTTATATACATTACCTAATGCTTCATAAGCATAAATAATACCCTTTGCCCATGATAACTTTTGAGCCATTGCTAAATTCTCATTCCCATACCTAATTGCTTTGTCCTTATCATAATATTGGAAGGATAAAGTAATTTCTCGTAGTAATTTCACTTTGTTGGTATCTTCTTTCATGGCAGGAAGCATTTGCAATAGCGAGTCTGTTCTTGCTTGTCCCGTCTTTTGAGCAGGTAGTAATCGCGGTGCAATAAGTAGTAACATAAACAATAGCCAATTAATATTTTTGGCTCCCCGTTCTTGTGCTGGTTTTATATAACCAAACATTCAATGAATTATTTTAACTCCTTTCAAGTTATGACTTTTATGGAAAACAATGAACTTATAATTCATTTTGCCTGTCACCTATCTCCAATAAAGTTCCGTATTGCGATGTTAGCAGAATTAGGAGACGACATAATTTGAATCGAACACTTCAACCAGGAGCCTGTTTCGCAGGTCTTCGGCTCCTTCGGTTGCCTCAACTCCATTGATGTACACCTGGTCAACGCCTTCCCTTATAACATGCCGCTGCGTGCCTATTCAAGTATTATGACCCTTTCAACCAGGGAGCTCAGAATCGCCTTAAAATG
>CAXSIE010000104.1:11435-13146 GCA_964237295.1 uncultured Flavihumibacter sp.
TGTGAATTAGCTTACTTTAACGCAGGCTGTCTAGAATTGCCTTAAAATGGCTTTTATTAAGATCTTTATTTGCCCAGAAAATTTATTATGATTACTTTTCTACAATTAACCGTGAAGAGATATGCATTGTTTTTAAACATGATTGATAAAATCTTCAAAAATGGATATATCACATCGCAAAGCGCTTGAAATATGCCAGCAATTAGCTAAAGAGTTCTTTAAAGATTCGGATTTCAGTAAGTTTACAGCTCGTGAACAACAGCAAAATTACATAAGATCGATATTGTTGAAAGCTATAAAAGGACGGGTCGAAAGTATGGAGCGATGCTTAATAGACTATACAGGAAAGACGGATTTTATATCGGCATGTAAAAGAAAAATGACGAGAGAATGGCAGATTGGAAATCAAAATCCAGAAGATTCGCCGTTTACGAACTTCGATGTATACGCTTTCGGGGCTTTCATTTCTATTATGCAGTTAATGGCCATATCCGGGGATCTAAATGAGTTATAAGACTTTTTTGATTATGCATATCCAAAAGACTCACAAAATAATGACGTTTAGAGTGCTTTTACAGATTCCAAGTATAATGTTTTGGACTACCTCTCAGGTCGCAAATATCATCGGAGCAGTCAGCACTGCCGCCACTGTTGCCACTTTAGCTTCTGCTCCTTATCAGGAAAGGAAAAACAGTAAAAAAATTAATGATTTAGCCCAAATTGCTGATGAACCTCGGGAGCAAAACAGGATGACTAAAATTCAATTGAAACAATTTCATTTCTTAAATTTTACTAAATTCGGTAGTTGGCAAATGCAATAATATGTTCAACTCTAAATGATTTGTTAGAACCATGGAAACAGAAACACCTGAGAAACAAGAATTACCTCAAAAGGACGCAAGACCTGATAAAAGTAAACTATATGTGTATCCAATAAGAGACTGGAAAGAATATATAGGCGAATCGTTACTAATAATTTTCAGCGTTTTATTTGCACTTGTGTTAACAGAATATATCAATAGTATTCATGAAAAGGAAAACACCAGGAACACGTTGAAAAATATAGTTGCAGAGTTGAATCATAATAAGAAAGCTATACAGGAGATAAAAAGATACAACTTGCAGGTGTTGAAAAACATTGACTCATTGCTGGTAAATAAAAATTTACAAAATGACCTTGTTCTCAATGATGAATTTAAATTAAACTTAATCGCTCCGCAGGGATTATTGTATCGTTATTTAGATGATGCAGCTTGGACAATAGCTAAAAACAATAATGTAATTTCTAAAGTGGATGTTGAAACGGTCGCACTATTAACCAAGGTATATGTAGACGAAGCAAAAATAATGAAAGTGGAAGACGAAGTGCCAAAAGTCATTTTTGACAGGGCTTCAAGAGATCCTAAGCAAGTTCGCACTACTTTAATTTTAATTCGAGACCTATATCATGGCTGGGCTGTTGACAGAACTTCCGGAGTAATAGAGCAAATCGACAATACAATTGTAAAAATTAACAATTACTGAAGAGATTTAATAAGTGTTGAAGTAACATCGCTTTTGGGTGAATTTCGAAGCTGTACGATAAGCTCTTGGGCAGCTATTTCATTTACTACCTTCATCCGGAGCGCGGATCTATGACATTTATTATTGAGCAGGATGAAAACCTAACCTGGTACTCGGACCGGTTACCGCCGTTTATTGATGCCGGGCT
>CAXSIE010000105.1:0-217 GCA_964237295.1 uncultured Flavihumibacter sp.
GTAAAGCCTGTTATGGAAAAACAGAGCATACACAACGCCAAAGAATCACCAAGCCCTTAAGGGCAAAGGGTGGCTTTGTAGCAAAGAATGGATGTAACCGGGAAAAGCCAAAAGAAGAATGGATAGAAATCCCTGTGCCGGCCGTAATCAGCCAGGATACTTTTGATATTGCACAGGAAAGGTTAAAAAGCAATAAGGTTCATTCACAGCGCAATAC
>CAXSIE010000105.1:227-7705 GCA_964237295.1 uncultured Flavihumibacter sp.
AACGTTACTACAGGGAATGATGGTTTGCAGTGAATGCGGTTATTCTTTATATAGAACCTATGCGCAGACCTCCGCAAAAAACAGGATTTATTACTACCGATGTTTTGGTTCGGATCGTTATCGCTTTGAAGGCGTAAGAAAGTGTAGTTGCAAACCCCTCAGGCAGGATTATCTGGATGAAATTGTGTGGCAGCAGATAGTGCAATTGTTAGAAGACCCTAAGCTTATCCAAAGAGAAGTAGAAAAAAGAGTGGAAGAAACCAAAAAAGCCAGTCCTGTATTAAAACAAAAGGAAGCAATAGTCAGGCAGCGCAATAAATTATCACAATCAATGGATAAATTATTAGATGCTTACCAAGAGGGACTTATTACCATAGCCCAGTTAAGAATAAGAATTCCAGAATTGCAGAAGCGGATAAATATCACAGACAAAGAGCTGGAGAACCTAAAAAATCATGAGTTGGCACTGGATCAGCGACTTCAATACCTGGATGCACAAAGCTTTACTAAACAGTTAGGCGAGCATGTTAACCAACTGGATATTAAAGAGAAAAAGAAGATTTTAAGATTGCTGGTAAAAGAGGTTGTCGTAGGGAATGATACTATAGATATCAGGCATTCTATACCCCTAAAAGAAGCCAAAAATGAGCAAAACGAAAAAAATTACCAATTGTGTACGAGGAGTAATCAGTCCTTTGTTATCGAACCTCTACCTGCACGTGGTATTTGATGGCTGGATGCAGCAACACTATCCGGGCATTCGGTTTGAGCGTTATGCAGACGACATAATCATTCATTGTAGACGGGAACAGATAGCAAAGAGTATACTGAATAAACTTCATGAGCGCTTTACCGCCTGTGGACTAACCCTCCATCCTGATAAAACTCAAATAGTATGTTTGCAACGTAGCTCCTCAAAACACAGTATAAATAAAGTACACAGCTTTGAAATGGGCAATTTTGCATTTATACCACAATGGGTAAAACAGGAAGAGAAGTGGAAACTGCTGGTGTTACCCTCACCATCCAGGTCTGCCAGGAAAAGTATCATGGACAAGATTCGCGGCCTGAAACTGCATACCCGAACAGGAAGCATTTATGTGCTGGCGAACTTGTTGAATCCACTGGTACGTGGCTGGCAGAATTATTATTGTCATTTTATCAAAAGAGACCTGAATGATCTGTGGCGTTTTGTGAACCGACGTCTTGAGAAATGGTGCAAATGGAACAAGCGGATGAATTTGCGAAAGAGCCGCAGATGGCTCAATGCCTTGTACAAAATGCAACCCGGTTTGTTTGCCCATTGGAGTGTATGCCCATGCTACTAATTGCCAACAGCATCTTGAAGAGCCGTATGAATCGAGAGGTTCACGTACGGTTCTGTGAGGAGCAGGGGGTGAAAGTCCCCTTGCTTACTCGACTGTAGGCAACCCATTTGCTTAAGCGTCATTATAATGTTGTTTGAATTCTTGCAAGAATATCTTTCAATTGTCCTTTTAGCTCCTCGGTAGTGCAGTTTTCAATTAGCTTTTTTAAAGCTATAATATGAGCAGTTGACAAAGCCTTTTCTTTTGAAATTTCCATATCTGGTTTTACACCAACGCCTTCCCAATTTGTTTTTGTTATTGAATTTACAGGTGCTCCCACTGGTAAACTCAATACAAAGTGATCATTAATTCTTATTAAGTCTTCAACATTGGCCCCTCCGCCTGTTGTCTCTCCAATTATGGTCGCCCTTTTGGATGCTTGGAGTATATATGCAAAAGCTTCTCCAGCTGAGAATGTTCCTGAACTTGTTAAAACATACACTGGCTTGTCAACAAATTTTTGACTTGGATCATAATAGGAAGACCATGGTTTTTCCACCTTGTTTCCTTTTCTAAATTTGACTTCAAGAAGGTGGTCGGAGTCTTTGGGATTTATAAAATGACTTAATATAAATCTTGTCAACGTGTCCACACCTCCCGTATTCTCTCTTAAATCAATAATTAATGCTTTAGTGCTAGACAAAAAATCTAATGCTGCAATTGCTTTTTTAGTTGCTTCTTCAAAAGGGAAGAAACCTAAAATATTTAGATAACCGATGTTCCCCTCAAGCACTTCTATTTTATTAAATCCATAGTTATGTTGAATAGCAAATGTTTTTATGAAGTCGGGAATAGGAGCTTCTTCCTCTGATTTTTGCGGAATAGTATCATAACTAAATAAAACGCGTAAATGCTTGTCATTGCTGATTCGGATTAATTGATCAGAAATAGTGTCAGCAAACTCCCTGCTACTTTTGATATTATTGTAATATCCTTTTTTTTGATACGTCTTGATTGCTTTTGCGGTTTTCAATGCGATGTCTGGGAAAACATATGAATTATTTATGGCTGTTATAATTGAATCAGTGACTTCAATTTTTTCTCTTTTCGTAATTATTAAATCTTTTTGAGAGGGCGAAAATTGAGCAAAAACTGTTTTACAGCTTGCGGTTATTAAAAGGAAACCTAAAATGAATTGTTTTACTTTCATATAAGATTTATCTTGAAAATTGTATTGTCATACCCTAAGAACAAAAACTTCGTCCAGCAGGGTTGCCTACAACGTAATCGTCTTGCCGTTGTGCTGGAATTTGTTAATGTCCAGCCCGGAACCGCAGCTCAATGCTAAATAAGACGAAGATAACAACTGTCCCAAAATAGAATCATTTCCACCCGACGTTAGATGATGACAGTACAAATGTCGAATGTTCATCCGTCCTTTAGCATAACAGCAAATCGGCTGTTGCCTGCTGGCTTTTATCAGTTTTGAGATTGCAACCACTTTATTGTTTGTTCTGGATCTGCAATGCTCCATGAATGCGGATGTCTCACGTTATTGGGTTGTCTGTATCCTTTGCCATTTGTTGTAACTAAAACAGCTTTGTTATTTCCCAGTTTTTGTAATTCATTAATCATTGCAGCTTGGTCTGTAATATTTATGTAAGAATAATCATAGCCTCTTTGACTAAGCCACCACTGAATGTCTGGCTCAGATATAATCATAATTGGCGTTTTGATTAATGATTTTATTGCTCTTTGTGTAGTGTCGGAAAAAGAATATGGTGAATTACTATAAAAATTGTCTAAAGCAGTTTCTGGTGTCCCGCTCATTTCTTTTTCAATCCTGTCTATCATGTAAGTAACTTCACCATTTACTTTATCAGGATTTGAAAGTCTTACAACCCGCTTGGCGGTATTATAAAATCGTTGCCAGTCAAGCGGTGGGTCAACTGCAAAAACAGCTTTAGGTTTTATTGGATAATTTCTTCGAACAACTGATTCAGCATACTTTATCACGCAAGTTCCTCCAATGGAAAACCCGCCGATATAAAAGTCTTTACCCTTTAGTTTATATTTATTGACGACAAGGTCTATCATCTCTTTTAGTGATTGTTGTGAAGCCGTGTCACTTCCAAAAAATAACTGACCTGTTTTTAAAATTGGTATGATACTTAATATTCCTTTTGCAGCTGCAAATTTTGGAATGCCTGTTTGAATTAAAATATCTTTAGGGTCGCCACCTCCAAAACCATCTAATAAAAACATGAATGATTTTATTTGTCCGCTTTGAGGTATAACAGCAATGTACATATTTTTTGTACTGTCTGTTTTGTCCAAATAGATTGTCTCAATTTTCTGACCAAATAAAATGGTAGAAATAAAAAACGTCAAGATGAGAAGATTAATTTTTTTCATGATGATAGATGTCGTTCAAGCTTGCAGACAACGTGCAGGTATTGCTGCAAGTAAGAAATTTAAAGTTAGTCAGGCTTGGAACTGCTGCCCAATTGTAAAACATAAAGTTGAAGTTAACAACAAAATCCTAATTGCACCGTCTGACCGAACTAAAGTTCAGTGATGCAAACAACCGAACTTAAACATCCAGTCCTCGTCTGCCGGAAACTATGTTGAATAATAAACTGACAATTGAAACACAGCTTAGGTCAGCTCAAATTTTTAAAGTATGCACTATTAGCAGCGGGGTGATGACAACAGGCAAGTAAATCATCAGTAAGATTGAAATGACACTCTAAATTATCTTTACTAAATGTAAAATACGATATAAAAAAGTTATACAAGAATAAGTAAGATGCTACAGACATGGCTGATCGAGTGCCGCAGCAACTGATTACTTTTTATTATTACCAAACAGCGAATCTAGTTTTTGATAAAACAGATTAGATTCGCCAATAAAGATTTGTATCAGTTTTCCGTCTTTATCTATTAGTAGTTTGGTAGGGTAAGCTTCCACATTGTACATTACAGCTAAATCATTCGCCCCATTTGCATTAAGAATGTGTAACCAACTAAGGTCGTTTTTCTTAATAGCGTTCCTCCATTCTGTTTCTTTGTCGCGGCAGGAAACTCCTACAAATTCCACTTTATTACTAAATTTCTTATAATATTCTTTCATTTTTGGAAAACCGCCAATACAGGGTGGACACCATGAACCCCAGAAGTCAAGTACCACATACTTTCCTCGCAGATCCAATAAACTGATGATTTTACCATTACTACCCGTCGCAATAAAAACTGGGACACCTTGCCCGGTTTTTAAAATCGATAGCGCTTTTATTTTATTTTTGATGTTCTTTAAATAAGCAGTTGCCTGTAATGATGTATCAAATAATTTGTACAATGAATCTAATTTGTGATGATCTTCTATCCTGACGTAGCGATATAACACATATGCACCTACAGCATTATCTGCATTTTCGATTGTGAATTTTTCGGCTACTTCACTTTCTATGTTGTTCAATCGATCATACAATAGTTTGAAAATTTCTTTCTCTGCCCCGGTTCTCTCGTGTGCAATAGAGGAATCAATAATAGTCCGTGCCATTTTTACCAAAGGATTAAACCTCTTTTTAAATTCATCATATTTATCCTGCATAGCATGTTTTACTAATACTATCTTCGTATTGCTAAAACTGGAAAAAGATGTATTGATAATAACTTCACCTCCTTCCAGGAATAATTCCTTTGACACCACGTCATTATCGCTTCTAATTTTACTTTCATTGCCTTCTTTTATGGCCTCTATTGATTGTTTACTTTTAATACAGACCATCCTAAAAAGTTCGGGCGATATGATATGCCTTTTAAATGTAAATTTTCCGTTATTTGTGTAAATTGTATCGATTTTGTCCATGCTTCTCAAGAGGAGCATTACTGTATCGCAATCAGTAATTTCTCCCTTAACAATAAGGTTCTGACCTGTTGCAGGTATAAATGACGTCAGACAAAACAATACCTGGTAAAGTATTTTTTTCATGTTATTTAGTTAAATATATAAAACAAAGGAAATTCAAGGTGCGGCTAGGTTTGCAGCTTTTGGTTCTTCTTTCTTTCTAGAAAAAGTAAATTATTTTCCAGTTGAATAAGGAAACTTAAGATAAACCCAGCCTGGAAACTTAAAAGTGTGATCTCTGGACTTAAATTTAAAAAACCGTATTGTGTTTTTTGTAAAATTGAATTGATAATTATCCCCAAGCCTGTTCCCAATATGAAGAATATAAAAGAAATTTTCCTGTCACGCGAAACAACATTTTTATTTATAATTTCTTTGCTGATCCTATGCATTATAATTTCTTCGAAGTCACTAAAAGGCATTTTAAGCGTGGCCTTCTTCATGATATGCGATAAACCATCGTTATGTGAATCTATATCAGTCATAGATCTGTTTTCATTAATTGAGTCAGTACAACGAACATGTTTTTTCGGGCACGATGCAAAATAATCTTTGTATTCGCTTCAGACCAGCCGGTTATTTCACATACCTCTTTCACGCTTTCTTGCTGTAGGTAAAACAAACGGAGGGCCAGGCTCTCTCTGGATGATAATTTCCGCAACGCTTCATTAATCAGGTAAGTTTGTTCGTCTTCTTTTAATGATAATATTGCATTTTCATCACAAATGTCATTATCATTTATATCAGTAAAATCAATGATCTCCTTCTTCAGTTTTCTAAGACGCATTAAGGCCTCATTCATCACGATCCTGTAAAACCAGGTACTAAAAGTTGATTTTTTACTAAATGAGCCAATATTCTTAAAAGCTTTCATAAAAGCATCCTGAGTTACCTCCTGTGCAATGAACTCATCTTTAACAACAGAAATTGCTATACTGTATGCTATATCCTTGTAGGTTTTTATAAAATACCTGAACGCTTCATGATCACCATTGCATACCTTACTGATATAGAAATCATCCATTGATCAATTGTTGCTTTTGCCACTCTTAATATTATTACCAATCACCATGGCAATTCCACCGCACATCCCTAATATTGCAAGGGGCAAAGCATCTCCACCGTTACTTAACAGCTCAAGTGACTTCAAAAGTGAGATCAATAATAATCCAATACTTAATCCAATAATTAATATGCCAACCTTTAACCATGGTGATTGAGAACCGGAACTGTTTTTTGCCTGTTCGTCTGGATCAAATCCCTTTTCAATCTTCATTACACGTTCTTTATGGTTGGCGCGATGCCAAAAAAACCATACAAGGAACATGCAAACTATAAAAGCGATCCAGGCTATCACGTAAAGTGTTTCCATTTTATTTGATGAGTTTGTCTGTCTATTTGATTCACTTTTAATTTGAAAGGTTACAAAATGAATTCTTTTCTAATTATTAAATTTTATTACCGGTTAAGTGCTACGTTGATAGACGCAGTTGTCGTCTGCTCCTTTGATTATTTTCACTTGAAATTGGATGTAGGTTGCGATGGACCCTCACAGGTCAATAAAGCAAAAAAATTATATTTTAAATAATGACTGTCTCATAAGTATACGCTAACGATAAGACTTGGCAATGGGCTGGCATTTTCTATTGTCAAGCGATAAAATGAAGCTGATTAATAAACTAAAGTTGAAGATAATAACTGAAAGCTGAATTAATAACGTCCTGCTGGAACCATTGTTGATATTAAATAGTAGTCCACTGGTCTTCTGTCCGCAGCCGATAGCCTGCTGTTGTGTGCAGCTTTTCCATTTTAAGTTGTTGCATTATTACTTTTGACATTGCCTTTGATCTGAACGCATTGTATCTTGTAGCGAGAGCATTTAATTATTCACCTTCTGTAGTATCACGTCCATCGAATCTTTCCCAAGCATTCCTGTCAACATCAATTTTCCGGGATCATTCCCTGTCAACATTGTCCCATCGAAAACAGGCTTATCTTTTGGTGAGAACCATTTTATTTTAATGTGATTACTGTCCTTTGAAAAAGTGCCGTTCCATCTCTTAGCCGTCGTGTTGAATTGAAATACACAACCATTTTTAATATCAAAATAAACCACTGTAAGTATGCTATCTGCACCGGTACTCTGATGTAGCAATTGCTGGTTTATGCTTAATTGTTTTACCTCGTACTTTCCGGTGAGACCGGGATACTTATCTACTTTCCCATGCATGCCTATTAATAGCAGTGGAATATAAATTATG
>CAXSIE010000105.1:7732-12832 GCA_964237295.1 uncultured Flavihumibacter sp.
TTTTACATACCTGGAAAAATGAAGCTCAGGTAATTGATTGGTTGCCGCAAAGAAAAACTCCTTCAAGCGGTTGAACTCCATGACTAGGAAATATAAAATTCCTGCCATCATGATCGAGGCATGAACAACAACACTAAATCCGATTTGGTAAAAAATATCCATTAGTAAGATGTTGGCAAGCACTGGCAACAATATAAATACTCCCACTAGTCTTGTTCTGTGAAATAGCAGCAGCATTGCTCCTCCTATCTGCAATGCAGCTATTATACACCCAAACAGGTAAGAGTGACTGAAAAAAGTCCAGAACAAATCAGAAGATGAAAAATTTTTATATGGAAGATCAAGCTTGCTCAATGGCATTATCAACTGCCGGTAAAAGATCTTTGCCCATCCGAATTCAGCGAGGTCAAAAGCAACCCCATAACGAATAAGACCTTGCCAGAAAGCAAGTGTAGCCGGATTATTTGTTTTTCGGGCTTGCCAAATTAAGGCATAAACAACAGCTGTTACTACCGCCAGAAATGGAATAATGGAAAGGCTTCGTATAGGCACCCACGTTCTGAAATAAGTAACGCCCATGCGCAAAGCCGATGCACCAACTACCCATCCTACAAGGATGCAAGTGATAAGTTTCTTGACGAATGAAATTCTATGCATGGAAGGTATCTTATTTGAAATTGATATTTGATACAACATCTCTCTTGTTATCACCCAAAGTTGCACACAACGGCAGTCTGTGAAAAAACTAACATAATTTAAGAATGTATCGGATACATACCGGAAAGTTATACTTTGTATATCATATGGTTCTGACTTTTTCAACCTTAATATCGATCAAAGGTTTAAAGAGTTACCACATGTCATAGTTATGCCTTTTTGGTATGGATAGAATACCCAGAGGTTCTTCACCCGAAATTTAACCAGTATTTCATTTAAACGTGACAGTAATAAGCTCTTAAAATTAATATATTATGAAAAGAAGGCTACTTTAACAAGAAAATATTCATTAGAATTTACACTAAGATTAATAAGGCTACCTTAGAAATCATTCAAGTTTCAAGCTATTGATTGGTTTTGTAATGGCTACCTTTAACGCATAAACACCTACAGTGATAAATGTTATCAGTGTTGCGGCAATACCAGCTATTAAAAGTATCCATATATTAATTGATACATGATAAGCAAAGTTTTGAAGCCATCTATTCATAATCAACGATGCTATCGGAGCGGAAATAAGATATGCAGTTAATACCAACTTCATTAAGTCCCATGTTAGTATATTAATAATTTGCAAAATAGATGCACCAATAATTTTACGAATACCAATTTCTTTTTTTCGAATTGTAAAAGAATAAATCGAAAGTCCAAGAAGACCTAAGCACGATATGAGAATAGCTAGACCTGAAAAATAAAGGAATAACCTTCCAAATCGCTGATCCAATTTGTATTGTTCATCATACGCATCGTCTGCAAAAAAGTAGCTAAAAGGTAATGTTCCAGCAATGGAACCCCACTTTTTTTCAACTACCCTGATTGATTCCTGAAGATTCGGTGATGATAACGTTAAAACTATGTAAGTAAAAAATGTGGGTACCATACGAATAGCTAATGGCTTAATAGGCTCATGAAAAGATTGAAAATGGAAATCTTTAACTACCCCTATAACAGTTCCTTCATTTGCTTTATTAATCTCTAATTGAGAGAAACTTTTACCAATTAGTTTTGAAGGATCATGGTATCCCAAGCTTCTAACCATCGCTTCGTTTACTATCATAGATTTATCCAAATCCGTTGCAAGATTTTTATCGAAATTTCGTCCTTCTAAGGTGCCAATTTGAAATTGAGTTATAAAATCATTATCCACAAAGTATGAATCGGACTGAAATTCTTGAATACTTCCTCCAGCGTTTTCAATACGCAATGGAAACTTTTTATTTGGCTTGCCTGGCAAGTAGGATGTAAAGCTAACCTTCTGAACTTCTGGAATTTCCAAAAGCTGAGATTTAATTGACTCACTATGCTCCCTTATCCTGTCATCAAATTGAAAATCGACTATCAGTAGATGATCTTTTTTAAATCCGAGTTCCTGGCTTTGCATGTAATTCAATTGACGATAAACGACCAGCGTTGAAATAAAAAGCGAAGTAGCAAACCGCCCTTTCAAACTTTGTAGAGCGTCGAGAGAAGACAAATATAATGCAGGATATATTCCAGATATAAGTCCAGTAAATAGCGCTATAACAAGCAACCAACCTATCTGATGCGCCTCCGTCATGATACCAACACTAATGGTTTTACCAATAAGCTGGTTAAAGTATGGAATTAGAATAGTGCATAAAACGACTGCCATTGCAAATGAAATCAGACTGAGTAATAACCCATCAATTAGGAACTGAATAGCGAGCTGCTTTTTTGTTGCTCCAATAACTTTTCTAATTCCAATTTCCCTCAGCCTCTCCATTGAAAAAGCCGTGCTCAGGTTTACAAAGTTGAAGCAAGCAATAAGTAAGACAAAAAACGTTATAGCAGAAAAGACATATACATTCAAATAACTTCCATGGAGTGAACTGCCTGCTTTGTTTCCTCTTGGTTTTCCTTTTAAGTAGACGTCATTTAGTGGCTCCAGTTTTAGTGATTGCTGAATAAACTGCTGGTGGCTATGTCTTTTAATGAATTGCGATAGTTTTGATTGAAGGCTTTGTGGTTTAGAGTCTTGAGCTAAAAGTAGATAGGTGTAAAATCCATACCGATTCCAATTTTGTACTAAATAGCTATGATTTAAGTCTAATAATGAAGAAAGGGAAAGAAAAATGTCTGTTCTGATGTGAGAATTAAGGGGAATGTCTTTCATCAAACCCGTAACCAATGCAGGTTGATTCCCATTCAAGGTTAGTGTTTTCCCAATGCAATCATAGGACCCAAAGTATTTAAGTGCGGCAGTTTCTGAAATGACCATACTAAACGGCACCTGAAGAACACTTTTAGGATTTCCGATAGTTAAAGGAAATGTAAATACATCAAATATGGAAGAATCTGCATAAGCCAATTTTACAGTGCCAAAGTTCTGCTGATCTTTTTGAATTATATAATCATCCAAATAGATCCTCGCAGCCGATAATACCTCTGCAAACTCATTTTTTAGAGCTGGTCCCAAGGCCGCTGGTGCACTTTCATAATTTATGCCGGTTGGAGTTTCTACGTCAGTAACTACTCTATAAATTCTTTTGGATTTCGCATTAAAAGTGTCATAGCTCAATTCGAAGTTCACATACAATAAAGTAAAGAATGCAACACATAATCCACTGGTTAATCCTATAAGGTTAACCACAGTATACGTTTTATGAAGTGTTATGTATCTGATTGACGTTTTTATATATTTATTAAAATCCATGAGATTCTTTTAAAGTAGATTTATTGTAACTTCAAATAGATAAGACAAGTCTAAGCATAAATTCTAATTTCACCGCCGATTTGTTTCCAGAACTCTATTCATTTAACACTTAATGACACCTCTGTTCGTTACATAAGATGTTGACATTTCATAACTGACGCAACTAAGTTTTATGTCTATTGCATTAAGTTTGACATGAGCTAACATTTTTGTCGTTCATAGCGTCACCGCTAACGTGAACGGCTCGGTGCTGTGCTGGAATTATATAACGTCCAGCCAGAAACCTTAGCCGGTTGAAAAACTGAAGTTCGAGTTAACTACTAAAACCTAAATAGAATTAGCTCCAGTCCGATAACAGCCGATAGTAGTACAATAAACGATTGATATTCCATCTGCCAGCATAGTAGCAAACCAAATGTAAGCCGTAGTAGTTTATCTTTTGGTCATTAATTATGCATGTCTGAACATCAACATATGAATCTGTTATTAAAATTTATTTGTGCAAGTTATCTATTGACCGCTTGTTCAAGGAAGCAATCAATAAAATATCTTACCGATTTAGAACAAGCAAATATTAAAGGTCATGTTACAAAGTTGGTAACTGAAACTTATAAAGTTGATAGCCTTGGTCAAATTGGTAAATTGCATACTGTGACAATTGAAATTTTCAATAAACATGGATACACAATTACAGATACTACAAATGATATAATGGAAAAGAAAAAGGTTGTCAATTTTTTGACATACAATAAAAACGGCTCTTTATCTTCCTTGTCAACTTTTGAGAATGGAAAAATGCAGTCAAAAATGCTACTGAAATATGATAATAGCAAGTGTTTAACTATAAAAATTTATGATTTAAATTATAATCTGGGAAGCTACTATGATAATATTACACAGACTAAGCAGGGGCTTTTGTTAAGTTTAAATAGTTATAATGCTAAAGGTAAATTAACAATGTCATATGTAAATGATTATGATAGCATTTATCAGATAAAGGCGACTGCAACAGATAGCATCGGAATGCTTACATCAGAAGTCATGATAAATTTGACGGATAAAAAATATAAAGAGAGCATGCTTGAGGTCACATACTTTAAGGATTCAACTATTACAAAGTATTTGTCTTATAAATATGAAAATTGGGACACTACAGGCAATTGGATACGACAAACAGTTTTCAATGATAAAGGGAAGGCTATAAAAATTGTTAACCGTATTTTTAGCTATGAATATTAGCATCTGTCATGTGTTACACCATTACGGCTAACGATTAGGGCTTGCTGGTTTGCTGGGATTTTATAATGTCCAGCTGCCGACTACAGCTGAGTAAAAAAATAATGCAGAAGATAACAACAGATGCTTAATTGATTTACAGTTGCTTGATATTAGATAACAATAGCTCAAATGCTGATTATTTTTCCGTCCGCCAGCCTATTGCCTAACCTACTGTTGAACCAACACCTCTGGTGAAGGATCTCTCTCAGAATAAAAGTACGACCTTGTTGTTTCATAAAAAGTAAACTAAGTTAAAAAAATGGTTACAGCAAAGTATCACTTTCATTAGAGGCGCAAGACTGTCTTAAGCAATTACACAATACTCTGCTGGCAAAACAGTATAGCCCCGTACGATACGCAATTATACCTAGGTGATGCGGTTTCTTTTTGCTCATTATTATGATGTAATGCCGTCTTCTATTACGCAGCAG
>CAXSIE010000105.1:12842-13136 GCA_964237295.1 uncultured Flavihumibacter sp.
ATTTGTTATATCATTAAAGAGCATGGTGTGTGATTGTTTCCTTGTATGAAATCCATGCTCTTTAACGGCATAAATCATACGCCGATTGCCTTATCAACATCGTGTGGATATTTGTTTCGCGGCAGTGTTTTTTTCACAGACTGACGTTCGAGTATTTGCGTATTCTAGGAATTCATTGAATATCCAGCCCGAACCGGTGCTGATGCCTGCACATAGCTGATGCTTCAATGTCAAAGCCCTGCTTTTGCAAAGACTGCTGTTGTGCGTTCGCCTTAGTCGTCGAAGTTCAGCTCA
>CAXSIE010000106.1:0-13075 GCA_964237295.1 uncultured Flavihumibacter sp.
ATACTATCCTTTTTTACCTATTGGAAAAAAGTCCAAAAGCAGTTGTCTAAATAATACATCGTTATGATTTTAAACAAAGAAGACATAGAGCAGTTTGATCAGGATCATAAAAGGGCTTTTGTCAACTCACTAGTGTACTGATTGTTTAATTATGCAACATAGTGTTTAGATAGTTTCTTATCAGCATCCTGTCTTGTAAACTTCCATTCTATATTGCATTGTTTGTCATTTCTTTCCTTAAACCAAATCATCACATCGGATTCCAATTGTTCTTTACTATCTATTCTGCCACCAGTACACTGACGATCCATTATGTTTATCTCTATTTCTGCCATATTTAACCAGCTGCCATGTTTGGGTATGTAAATGAACCTGATCTTTTTCAGAAGCCTTGCCGCTTTTCTCTCTCCAAATGTTTCAATGAGTGAACCCTCAAAATGCGTATTCAAATTGTCCAGCACCAATTGAATGCAGGTGGCTTTGCAAAAATGCTTTTCAGCAAGCTCTTCAACAAAGTAAGCAAAATCATCTTTCTTTCTTGTATCCGTTACTTTTACTACCCGTATGCCTGCTTTCGGTGCTACTGCCATGAATATATTGCATGTTCCCTTACGTTTATATTCATAATCGTACTTTTCTATCTTACCTGGCTTTGCTTTAATTGGAAGGCGGCTATCTTGTAGTAACTGTTTGCTTTTTTCATCCATGCAAACCAATGGCTCACTTGCATTATACCCTTGTTGATATAAATCTAAAAGATGATACATCCGGGTACGGTACTGCTGCGTTATTTCCTGTATACACCACATCCGCTTTAACCAAGGCTTACATTCGTTTTTTTTAACAGTTTGCGAACGCTCGCGAAAGTTATCGTCCCAAATCCTTTTTGTTTATTCAATTGCTCTGCTAATAACCTGATTGTCCATCTTATTCTCCTTGTGGAGCAGGACCGCAGGCTAAAGCAGTAAGTTCAGCCTCATGATGTACCGTGTATTTTACAGGCTGACCAGATCTCTTACTTTCAGTCAATGCTACTTTCAAACCATGTGAAAGATATCTTTTCCTGATTCGCCATATAGTAGTTCGATCCACTTGCAGTAAACTTGCTGTTTCAGATATTGTTAACCCCCTATCCAAAAATAAAAGAACTGTAGCCCGATTAAATTCCCTTAAACTATGATTCCCTGACTTCTTATATGTTCGCAGATATCCTCTTTGTTGTGCATTTAGTTCCAATTTGGTGCCCATAACCGATCATTTAGTCCGGCAAATATAATAATGTTGCAAAAATAAACACTCACTACACTAGCTGGTTTTCGCCAGGTAGTATTGGTTGGCACTAAGTCTGCTGATGGCAATGCAAATGTGGCAATATTTAGTTCGCTTATACACCTTGGCGCAAGCCCTGCTCTATTAGGATTAATAAGCCGGCCAGACAGTGTGCAGAGAGATACGTTGCAAAATATTCTGGACACAAAAGAATATACGTTAAACTATATCCAGTCTTCGGAGTATAAAAAAGCGCATCAAACATCAGCCCGGTATAGCAGAGGTGTTTCTGAATTTGAGAAAGTAGGTTTTAGTGAACTGTATCACCCATCCTGCTATGCCCCATTTGTGGAAAACGCTGTAGTAAAAATTGCAATGAAACTGGAAGACACTATTTCTATCCCTTTGAACGGCACCATTCTTATTGTTGGCAGTGTAATGCAGGTTGACATAGAAGCTTCAATGGTTGGCCAGGATGGATTTGTTGCTTTATCAGAAGCAGACGTTTTAATCAGCCAGGGACTTGATGCCTACTTTGTTTCAAAAGCAATAGGCCGTCTGCCTTATGCAAAATCACTAATTTAAAATTTTATCAATGATGCTGTCTTGAAAAATACCAGGAAAGAATTTTTACCTCAAAAGATATGTGTTGTCTGTAACAGGCCATTCACCTGGCGTAAAAAATGGGAGAAGGTTTGGGAGGAAGTAAGATATTGCAGTGATAAATGCAGAATGAGCAAACATAAAAACAGTGTATAACACGGGTCGTTTTCCCAGGTAAATACATCAAGGCGATCTTAGCACAGATTGAATATACAAAGGCTTTGACGGATTTTTAAAGGTAAAGTAATACTCCGGTAAAAGGGCTGTAAGGTAAGCTGGTGTCTTTTTTGTTGATCCATTTTAAAACAATTGTACCGGGTTCATTCGAAGGAAGTCCTGCCACGGCAACCCTGACCCTCCTATCAACAGCAATTTATCCGGATGAAACTGCGCCTGGAATACCCCCATTCCGGTTGTCGGTTTAGCAGCACCGCTTTTTACTTCTAAGCCTATAATTTTCCCTTTACGTTCCAATACAAAGTCTACTTCTGCACCACGATCCCGCCAATAATACACGTTAAAGCCTTCTGTAAGTGAGTAATTCATTAAGTGAGCGCCAATAGCTGATTCAACCATTCGCCCCCACTTAACCGGGTCTTTGCTAATGTCTAAAAACGATTCGGGGCGCTGGGCACTGATCAAAGCGGTATTGTGCACCTGAAATTTAGGACTGGAGGCGCGTTTACGGATTACATCAGCTGCATACTTTTCGAGGCCTCCGAGTAAACCTGCGGTATCTAATAATGTTAAATAATGAGATAGTGTAGTGGTATTTCCGGCATCCTGCAGTTGTCCCAGCACTTTTGTGTAGGAAAGAATCTGGCCGGAGTATAGGCAACCCAGTTCAAAAAGCCGCTTCATCAGTGCCGGTTTGTCTACACGTGTAAGCATGAGAATGTCTTTAGAAATACTGGTTTCAATAAGTGCATGCTGCACATAGGCTTTCCAGCGTTCTTCCTCTTCAATCAAGGTTCCTGAAGCAGGGTAGCCGCCAAACCATACATATTGCCCTTCATTCCAATCAAAAGCTTGGTGCATCTCGGTAAAAGACCAATGGCCCATATAGGTGGTTTCAAAACGGCCGGCAAGGGATTCGGTCAGACCTTGTTGAAGTAAAAGGCGTGAAGATCCCAATAGTATCACCTTTAAATTTCTTTTCATGCGGGTATCACCATCCCATAGTAACTTGACCGTTTCACTCCAGTTGTCAATCTTTTGTATTTCATCAATCACCAATAAAAGCTCCGGAATTGTTGTGCTATCCATTTTAGTTCGCGCGGTTTCCCATTGTTGTTCCAGCCATGTGGAATTACTGGCAGCTACAGCATCAGCTGAAGCAAAGTGGAAAGGTGTATGGGTATTATCTACTAACTGCAGCGCCAGCGTGGTTTTTCCTACCTGCCTTGGTCCCATAAGTACCTGGATAAATCTTCTGGGTTCCTGTATTCTTTTTGTAAGTGCTGGCAGTTGTTGTCTTTGATACATAAAATGCAATTTACTCAATTGCCTGAGTAAAATTACTAAACAAGTTGAGTAAATAGATAGTATGCTAATTAGTTTTGTAGTGTCTGAAAGCCAATTGTTAAAAACAAGTGTTTGGTAAGAAGGTAATATTAGGAGATTATTTTGATTCTTTTCAAATTGTGCAAAGTAACAAATGGATAGTTTTTTGGATATTGTAGTATAGGAAAAGCCTTGCTACTGTTACGTTAAATTAACCTTTCTTCCAGCGCATCTTTCCAAATTATAAACCCTTTCTGCTCATCGGAGTAATCGTGAAGGATTCGACTAAAGTTTTCTGGCGGTGATGTAAGAAATACTTGCCTGCCCTGTTTGCGGATAGTGTCCAGGTGCCGATCTATTTCTTTTAAGCGGGATGGTAAAGCAGGAATGCTTTTTTCAAAATGCCATAAATAGCTGGCTTCCTCTGTATCCAGGGTTTCCAGGATAATATGAAAGAGTTCTATTCCTTCAAGTAAAAAGACAAAGGAAAACGGATGCAATACAAATCGGACTTTAAGTATATTTCCGGCGTGTTTTTCTGCCAGGTACCGAAGCTGCCTGTAATGTTTGAACCCGGTATGTTTCAATATATCTTCCAGTAGCTCTTGTCCTGATTCATACAACTGATGATCAGACTGAACGTGAATAGAATCAGGAGTATTTTGTTGTGTTACAGGAGGCATCTTTCCAAAAAAAGCTTTGGCTATAAACCGGAATCTTACCCCTTCGATAACTTCCCTGTTTATTCTGACGATATCCTCCGACGTGGCTGATTGAGAAATAAGTTGTCCATTTTCTATCTCTGCATAAATAGTGACGCTAACATTCTTTGCTTTTAATGCCTTCTCAAAGTAAGGCTTCAATACTTCAAATTCCGGCCGGATGTCATCATTCCCGATTTCAAACTCCAAATCCATATTTGCTTCCTGAGCTGAATACCCGAAGGCAATGCTGCCATACCTGAATTCCAGAAGCTCAATTGCTATCTTAATTTCCTTGCTGATGGTTACAATCTTGCTCTTTTCTGCTGGCTCTTCAACCGGGTCGTTGAATAAAGTCGCTTGTTTGACAAGTTTTCTGTAGTAAGTATTCCGTTTCAGGAATAGCTTATTGAGATAGTCTATCTTACCATCCCGGTAATCATAAATTACAGGAGTGAGTTCGGAACGCTGTACCCTGCCAATGTACTGGATCAGCTTTCCTTCAAATGAAAAGGGATAAACAAGGAACAAACAGGTAGCGTTATGCAGGTCTGTTCCTTCGCCGAAGAACTGGCCGGTGGTAATAAGTGCCTGGTAGTTTCCCTCTTTCAATATTTTCCATTTAGCCACACGGCTAATTTCGGCATCCTCGCCGCTTAAAGCTATTACTTCATAAGATTGTTTCAGGTACTGGTACAATGAATCTATATGCTCCTTTCGTTCAGTAATGATCACAACCCGCTTTCCATTCCTCAGTTCATGTGTTATATCTTTCAATATAAGTTTATTTCTTGCAGAATCATGTATCAGAATTTTTGACAACGTCTCAAAGGGTGTCCTGGTTTGGAAACAACCGGTCAAAGCTTGAATTCTTATCAAATGCTGAGATTATACCAGAATCATTTAGTAACGCAAGCATGATATTCCGGCTTTTAATAGCAGGATAAGGTTGCTCAAAAAAAATCCAAACATGACTTCCTTTACCGGAACGGGAACGTTCAAGGGATGCCGTAATGCCTTTAGTATTACAAAGGCGAATAAAATTCCGGCATTCATCTGCCCAGTTTTGTTTATCAAAGTCTGCTGCAATGAACCAGGATGTGTTGTCCTGTAATAATGGATAAAGGCCGATCAGTTGCGTTCCAGTTAAATGCTTTGCAAGCTGCTCATCTGTTAACGGGAGGTAGGCTTTGTCATTATAGTTCTGGAAAGTACCGCCTTTTATTTTATGCACTCTGTATAAATATGGGTCGTAGAAATAAGCCGGCATGTACCCACTTTTAGCTCCCTTCTCCCAGCGAAAGGCGAATACATCTTCTCTTCCTTTAAAAAGTGAGCGGAATAACGTTATGTTTTTGATCTGCCATTTATTTATTTCCTCTCGGATCAATCCTATCATATCTGATCATCATTTTCAAATTTTCAACTGATAGACTGTCAATGCTACGGTGTAACATTCTGTGGCAGTTAGAACATACGAGGGCTAAGTCATTCAGGGTGGTTGTGCTTATTACCTTAATGCTGGATAGCGGCGTGCGATGGTGGCATTCAATGTACCCTTTGCCGATGTCTCCGTAATACTGTTCAAATTCAAATACGCATGCTTCACAAGCCAGCTTACCAGATAATGAGAACACCTGGTCTTTTTTGAGCTGGACTATCCTTACATCCCTTTCCCTTACTTTATGTAATTTATACAATACCTGTCCTTCCATTACACTGTCGTTTTTTGTCTGTTCATCTTCTTCAATTGTATATATCTTTCTTTTTATTTCCAGGTTGCCAGCAATACTTCTTATTTCATTCGCAATAGAATGCAAACGCTCTTTTTGGTAGCGAAATTCTTTAAAGACTTCTTCATCTAACTTAGAACCGCTTGTCATTCCTTTTCCCTTATACTTAGGATCAAATGCTAAAAAGTTAGAAAGCTTAAGTGAAACGCCGTTTGTATTCCTGAATTTTTCTTCATCAGGCCTGTCAGGGAATAATGGTAAATCGTTCAGGGTCTTGCTTAATTCAATTATTTTAGGATTCTTTTTATCAATGCTTCCCCGCTCCTGGGAGAAGTACAGGTCAAGTGCTAAAATAATTTCATCTCTATGCCATTTCGGATTCCGCATTTCAGCACATGTTTAATCATTCATATATACAAAGAACCGAATTCTTTTTAATAGGAAATAGATTTCATCTTGGGTAAGTTCTTCCGTTATAAATTATGTTAGAAATCTTAACCAGCTACTATGGCATTTTTGTTACAGTATGATACATATTTTTTAAGAAACTACTCTTGATTGTACTAAATGAGATAAAATCAGTAAAAGGGAAGTCCGTATTTTTATTCCAATCCTGTACTATTCCAGTTACTCTCACCCGGAGTGAATCATTATAGATGATTTCTTTTCCCAGTATTTTATCGACGGATAATAACCCAAAGTATTTGACGGCTTTGCTTTTTGTCAACACTACACTGAAAGGGCTGAGTCAGGGAAGTGGCAGGGTTTCCGGCAAGCCAATCATAAGTAAAAATCATAAAATAGCCAGGATCAGTGATGATGGTTTCAATATTATTAGTGGCGTTTGCTGTGCTGGTGAAACTACGGATGTCCTTGTTATCCTGCTGTATGGTAACTTTCGACCTGTATGGATAAAAGCCGGCTACAGCTTCAAGTCCGGGGATTTCTTTTTTAAACTGGAAGGAACCGGGGAAGGAATAGCTTCTGAGTATGCTGCCGACGCAAATTGGTTGCCTTTATTCTCCTGTACGCTGCCTCCCACGCGATAGATTCTTTCTTTATCGGGATGGAATGCATCAAAATTAAGCTCATAACTGCTGATGAGGTATATAACAATGCAGGCACATATACCGAGTGCAAGACCGAAAACATTTATAAACATAAATACTTTATGTCTGGCTATAGTACGTGCTGCGAGTCGTAGATGATTTTTAAGCAATGTATTTTTATATTTTTTCGAAGTAGAAACTGTAGGAAGTTACAAATTAAATTCAAGAGAAATTTAAGTTGCTATACTCTTATCGGGACAGGTAGTTAAGATAGAATTTTTATCTTTAAATTACCTACATCATGACAAAACAAAGCAGAAGAAAATTTACAGCAGATTTCAAATCAAAAATCGTCATCGAGGCACTTAAAGAGCGCAGTACCATTGAAGAGCTGGCTAAAAAGTACGAAGTGCATCCACCCAGATCAACACCTGGAAACGGGAGTTCCTGGGCAAAGCTGCCAGCCTGTTCAATAAAAAAAACGAGGACGATGATAAACAAAAAGAAGCTGACACTGAGAGGCTATACGCCCAAATTGCCCAGCTCACAGTGGAAAATGATTTTCTTAAAAAAAAGTTGCAGTGAAACCACTTGGTGAACGAAAGATCATGGTTTAAAAAGATCATGGCCAGTTAAGCCTGATGCAGCAGTGCAAACTGCTCAGCATTCATCGCAGTGGCCTGTATTACACCCCATGTATTGAGAGTGAGGAAAACTTGGTCATCATGCGCCTGCTGGACGAGCAGTACTTCAAAACCCCGTTTTATGACATCAGGAGGCTTACCGCCTGGCAACAGCAGCAGGGCTATAATATTAACCGCAAAAGGACCGCACGGCTGATGAGCATCATGGGGTGGAAGACGCTGTTCCGGGGGCATAACACCAGTGAGCCTAATAAGCAGCACAAAGTGTAACCTTACTTGCTAAGAGGTCTTATCATCGACCGGCCGAATCAGGTATGGGGGACCGATATCACGTATGTTCCCATGCAAAAGGGTTCATGTACCTGTGCGCCATCATTGACCTTCACAGCCGCTATGTGGTCAATTGGAGTATTAGTAACACCATGACGGCTGAATGGTGAACAGAAGTGCTGGAGCAGGCAATAGAGGTGCATGTAAGCCGGATATCTCCAACACTGATCTGGGTAGCCAGTTTACCAGCGAGGCATTTCCAGGTTCTTTGAAAAAGCATGAGGTTCAAATCAGCATGGATGGCAAGGGTCGTGCTATTGATAACATTTTCGTTGAGAGGCTGTGGCGTAGTGTAAAATACAAGCATGTATACTTGCACTCACCGGCAGATGGAGTAGAGCTGTATGAAGGTTTGAGCAGTTACTTTACGTTTTACAATCGGGAAAGATTACACCAGTCTCTGGGTACCTGGCTCCGCAAGATGTTTACAAAAGGGCAGCAGCGTGACGCTCGGCCAGCGGGCTGGCGGTTTTTGTGATGATGTCTTTAATGTCAGTTGTATATTTGAAGCAAAGCAGCAAGAAAGACATCATTACAAAAACTGCCTAAAATATCTCTTAGTTTCTTACATTATCTATCCTAAAACTGGGGTACATCATATATTGCTAAGTTGCCTGCTCTTTGCAAAAGCTCGAAAACTTTATTTTAGCGCCGTCCTGTATTGGGATACGGGTCAATCATTACTGGATAAAACCCCATTAAGTCAACTTTTTCAAAACCATGTATCCCAAGATTTCGAAGAGCAAAATTACATACAGTTGAAAATCAATCTAATTTAAACGGACACTACTGTGTCCTAATACCAACTTAAAAACGACCGAACCATTGATTGTAACTAATTTTAGAAAGATTCTTACATCTCTAACCACCTAATCCTTTATGATGCAACAGTTTCACTATACTTTATCTGCCGGCTTATTGTCGACAGCAAAACAAATCTTATGGCTGGCCCGGCTCGCAAAGCAAGTGATAGGCAACTGGTTATCATCTTTACTTTTGCTCATTACACTGCTAAGCAGTGCAGTACAGTCCAATGCCCAAACCGTTAGCTGCACTACACCCAGCTTTGCAGCGGCTACCAACTTTGCTATTGGCACAAATAGTAATCCGCCGTCGGTTACAACGGCTGACTTCAATGGAGACGGTAAACCAGACCTGGCAACGTTAAATTCTTACTCCGGCAATGTAGTGGTGTTACTGGGTAATGGTGCAGGCGGCTTTGGAACGGCTGCCAACTTTAAGATAGGTATTCTTCCTAGTTCAGTTATTACAGCTGACTTTAATGGAGATGGCAAGACAGATATTGCAACAACAGATTTTTACTCTAATAATGTATCGGTATTGCTGGGCAATGGTGCAGGCGGCTTCGCAGCGGCTGCCAACTATAGTACAGGTCAACACGCTACTTCAGTTACAACAGGTGACTTCAATGGAGATGGTAAGGCAGATATTGCAACAGCAAATGGAGATTCTAACAATGTATCGGTGTTGATAGGCAATGGTGCAGGTGGCTTTGCAGCGCCTATTCATTATAATAGAGCTCCATTCTCTACTTCAGTTACAACGGGTGACTTCAATGGAGATGGTAAGCTGGATATTGCAACAGCAAATGGAGATGCTAACAATGTATCGGTGTTGATAGGCAATGGTGCAGGCGGCTTTGCAGCGGCTATTAACTATAGTACAGGTCAACACGCTACTTCAGTTACAACAGGTGACTTCAATGGTGATGGCAAGCTAGACCTGGTAACGGCAAATCTTATCTCCGACAATGTATCGGTGTTGATAGGCAATGGTACAGGCGGCTTCGCAGTGGCTACAAATTTTAATGCAGGTACTAATCCTAGTTCAGTTACAACAGGTGATTTCAATGGTGATGGCAAGGTAGATATTGCAACAGCAAATGGAGGTTCTAACAATGTATCGGTGTTGATAGGTAATGGTGCAGGCGGCTTTGCAGCGGCTACCAATTTTAATGTAGGTGCTGATCCTCATGCAGTTACAATAGCTGATTTCAATAGAGATGGCAAGCTAGATATTGCAACAGTAAATGGAGGTTCTAACAATGTATCGATGTTGCTCAATAGCTGTGGAAATATAGTCCTTCCTATTAGGCTGGTAGATTTTACTGCCAAAAATGAGGGTGGGGTAAACAAACTTACCTGGAACACAACTGCTGAAGATGCAGGAGATTACTTTGATGTAGAGCAGAGTACAGATGGCACTACGTTCACCCAAATAGCTACTCTGGCAAGCCGCTACACTTACGGTGGTACTTACCAGCTAACGGATAGCAAACCGGCTACCGGCATTAATTACTATCGGTTGAAAATGAAGACTGCCGGTGGCAATAGCCAATATAGCAAGGTGGTAAGTGCTACCATAGCCAAAAGCAATTTTATAGTACAAGCATTTCCTAACCCGGTAGAAGACGTATTGACGGTACGATTAACCGGAACACCGGGAGACAATGCTATTATTTCCATTATAGATGCCTCAGGCAAACACTTACAGCAAATAAAAATGAACTCCGCTGTGCTCAGTCTATCTTTGAACGGCTTAACCCCAGGCTTATACCTGCTGAAATATACTGACGGCATACACATTCAAATCATTAAGATTACAAAGCAATAGTTGGGCATCTAAGATTTTAAGTGGCACAAAAAAAGGAGCCATCTCGGCTATCAAAAATTTAAATGCGTTTGCCCTGATACTCTTATGTATCAAGTTTGGCTCTTTCGAAGATGATCATAAAAAGGAGATGACCTAAGCGTTAACAGCGTTTATTAAAAAGGGATTGACGAACTTAATTTAGCATAACGAGCTGCAATTAATAAGCAGCATGGCTTCCAGTGTAATTGCATTTACATCCCAGATCGGAAACGGCTGTGTAACTCTTCCAGTTTTTTCATGATTTCTTTAAAATCAGGAGAGTCCCCATAAATCATTTGATGCTGCATGGTAAGGTAATCTTGTTCATAGGCCGGCAGAACGGAAGCAGGTGGAAAAAAGGAAATTGTTTCTTTACTGTGCAATCTATAATCCACCCAGGAAAGAAAAGAGAACTGTTCCCGGTGCTTTACGATATGGTCATAAAGCTGATTATCATATAAGGCGCTTGCTGCATGTTCTATATCCATTAGTTTAACCAGATCATACAGATGCCGGGACATACGGAAATGGCGTATGTTTTCCTTTTTCTGAAATTCTTCAGCCAACAGAAAACATTTTTCAAGAAAAGTTCTTTTTGGTTCTACTGCCGGTACCTGGAAAGCTTTTCCGCTCCATGGCCGACCAGGGAAGGCATTGTCAAGCATGGAAGACAGGTGGCGCTGTGTCCATGGTTCCTTCAACGAACGTGCACTCACTTCAATTTTTACGACATCCGGTAAATAATCAACAGGGTCAATGAGTGAAGGATACATAATATCCAATTGCTGCGGGTCTTTATCTGGCATGGTAGGTTTAACCTCTGCCGCCGTTATGGTTGTCATACCTTCGGGAACACCCAGTTCGATCAATGCTTTCTCGATTTCATCTTTCAGAAGAGTACTCGTGAATTCGCATGCTTTCCTTTTTAATTTTTTAATCTGTGTAGGAGTCCATTCTTTGACTTCTCCAAAAATATCCCTGTCAACGGCGAGGTCAATATCTTCCGAAAAGCGATCGATTAAATTCCAGCATTTACTTAAGGCTGTTCCTCCTTTGAAAAGCAGGTATTTTCCATGTTCCGTTTTAAATATTGCTTTTAGTACCAATGTCACCTACCAGTCCTTTTCGATGGCTTTCATAGGAAGGCCGCTACTTGCAGCAGCCTGTTGCAGAGTTAATCGTCTTTGCTCATTCGTCAGCTGTAGCCACCCTGGCATTCTTGTGTTCTTTTAAAAGTTGAAGAATATAATCATGCACTTTTGCCGGTGCCAGGCTAAGATCATGTTTTAAAAGTTTCGGATCTTCTTTGCGAAGCAATGCGGTAAGACGGTTTTTCATTGCAGGGCTTACATTTTCAATACCTAATTCATCAAGCGCCAGGACAATTAAGCTGCTAACAGGACCCTTTAACGCCAATTTTTTAGCCGTGGTTGCTTTAAAGCGGATTCCTCCTTTACCCAGCTTAATCATTCGTGAAGGTCCATCGGTAATATAGACTAATCTGGTGGGCACCTGCGTGGATAGTCCCAGTTTATTTAGGGCGTAGACTCCTGAAGGAAGAATTCTTACTCTTTCATGCCTGGCAACAGCTTTTGCAATTTCTTCCATGGAAGGCTTTAGTTTGCCCAGTTCGGAATCTTCTTTGGGTATATGATAAATGCCATGTGCAAGACGATCTAGTTTTCCTTGTTTTGCCAGGCGGGAGAGAGCCATTTTGATGGCTGCTTCAGAACCAAGCCCCCGGAAATCACTTGGAAAAATAAGATGCCCCTTTTTTATCCGGTCTAATTTTGTTTCAATACTACCTTGAACAGAAGCCATAATTTTATTACAAAGTTGATAGAAAAAGCGAAAATATTGTTACTTTATTTCAAGAAAAGGTAACAGCTTTTAGCGTAAAATCACGATTTTTATTAATTATGTGAGAACGTTATTATTTTTGATATTGACAATACAAAAAAAGAAGTATTTCTATTATTAGCTAACTTAAATGACAACATGCAGCATTTCAAAGATTTATTTATAAAGCTTCAAACGTTAGATATTAGGATCAATCAAAGAAAGGTAATAAGGAATAGCGAGGAACAGGAGATCAGTTCTTATGACATCAGCCACCAAAATCCCTTTTTAAGCCAGGCATTTAAAAATGAGTTAAAAGAATTAAAGGAACTTGCCATTACTGACATCTTAATCCTTCCGAGGGAACAAATCCTTTTACAGTTACAAAGGCTGGATGATGTTAAAGCGCTGTTTTACCGGTTTTGGGACAGTTATTCTCATTCTCATGTACCCTTTGATAGTGAACACAACCTGCAATTAGTGCTCAGTTTAAACCTTAATAATATATTCATATGCCCTTTCCTTTCTTTTATGGATAAAGCTAATCTTAAACTGCTGAATAGCGATTAGAATGTAGAAGAATACCCTTCATTTCTCAAAGCAAACTGTGCAATGATATCTGATCGGAAATTTTTAAAAAATGTGTCGGAAATGTGTCGGAACCAAAACAAAAAAGAGTTACATTTCACTGTAACTCTTTGATTATCAAGCTCCCCCTTCTGGACTTGAACCAGAGACCCTCTGATTAACAG
>CAXSIE010000107.1:0-9326 GCA_964237295.1 uncultured Flavihumibacter sp.
CCCAGGAGGGGATGTACAGCCAGACTTACTTTTCACTAAGTGCTTTCTGTTTAATCTTAACTTAATGACATTGCCCTTCGGGGTTGCACGTTGGACTTTACCCATACCTCATACCTCATACCCCATACCTCATACCCGATTCCTCCCACGTGTTCGCAATTTATCTTTTCCCAAACCATTTGTTCGCTTAGTTGTCGTTATCTTGCACACCTTTAAAAAATGAAAAGGGATAAGAGATATGATATATTTTGAAAAATTTACACTTTCTAACGGGCTTACAGTCATTGTTCATGAAGATCCCTCCACCCCGCTGGCTGTAATGAATGTTTTGTATGATGTTGGCTCAAAAGATGAAAATCCGGATAAAACCGGCTTTGCGCATTTGTTTGAACACTTAATGTTCGGCGGTAGTATCAATATTCCGAGTTATGACGAGCCGCTTCAGTTGGCAGGTGGCGAGAACAACGCTTACACAACCAATGATTTCACCAATTACTATTGCCAGCTTCCTGCTGAAAACCTTGAAACCGCTTTCTGGCTGGAAAGTGACCGTATGGTTTCGCTGGCATTCAATGAAAAAAGCCTGGACGTGCAGCGTAAAGTAGTATGCGAAGAGTTCAAAGAACATTATATAAACAAACCATATGGCGATGTATGGTTTAAAATGAGGGAACTGGCGTACACTGTTCATCCTTATCGCTGGCAGACGATCGGCAAGGAACTCAGTCATATTGAAAACGCCCGGATCACTGACGTTAGAAGTTTTTTCTTTAAACACTACCGGCCCGCAAATGCAATTCTTGCGGTTGCCGGAAATGTAAAAACCACCCGGGTAAAAGAACTGGCTGAAAAATGGTTTGGTGATATTGCCTCCGGTGAAAAATACATTCGTAACCTGCCGCAGGAACCAACACAAACTGCTGCAAGAATAATGGAAGTAAAAGCAAAAGTGCCCTTGGACGCTTTATATAAGTGCTGGCATATTTATCCGCGTACGGACAGTAGGTATTACTGTGCTGATCTAATTACCGACATATTAAGTGGTGGTGGTTCTTCTAGATTATACCAGGCTTTAGTAAAGGAGAAGCAGTTGTTTAATAACATAGAATGCTCCCATCTCGGCAGCAATGATGCAGGATTACTTACTATTGAAGGCAAGCTGGTTAAAGGCGTATCCCTTGAGGAAGCTGATAATGCTGTGGAACAGGAGCTGTTGCTTATGCAGGATTCACTGATTGAGGAAAAAGAATTGCAAAAAGTAAAGAACAAAACCGAAAGCATGATAGCTTTCGAAGATATGAGTGTGATGAACCGTGCCAACAGTCTTGCTATTTACGAATTGCTGGGAGATGCAGCCTTAATGAACAGCGAGCTTGAAAAATACAATAATGTTAGTGTGAAAGAGATTCAGGAAGAAACACGGGTAATTTTCGATAAAAAAAATAGCAACACACTTTATTACCGTAGCGAGAACTAAATCCGCCATCAGCCTTCAGGAGAGAAGCCAATGTTTGATATGCGTTCTCCTGATAGCAAAAACACCAGATATGAACAGAACAATCGCACCCCACATAAAAGACGCAGTCGAATTAGACCTTAAACTAAAGCCCTATCATAAATTTACATTGGATAATGGTGTGGATGTGTATGCTGTAGATGCAGGCACGGAAGAAGTACTGCAACTGGAATGGATATTCTATGCCGGCAATTGGTATGAAGATAGCAACATGGTTGCTGCCAGTACCAATAACCTTTTAAAAAACGGCACATTTAAACGTACCGCGTTCAATATAAATGAGCATTTTGAATATTACGGCAGTTACCTGAACAGGCAATGCCATAATGAAACGGCTACCCTTACCCTCCATTGCCTTTCCCGTCATTTGTCGGATTTGTTACCTGTTGTTCAGGAGATCCTTACAGAATCAATTTTTTCGGAAGAAGAGCTGCAGCTTTTCAAACGTACCGGCAAGCAAAGACTTGAAGTTAATTTAAAGAAATGTGATTTTGTCGCAAGCCGGTTAATTGATGAATACCTTTTTGGAACCAATCATCCTTATGGGATTTATAGTTCGTCTGAAGCATATGATTCATTGACGAGGGAACAATTACAGGAGTTTTATAAGCAATATTATCTGAATGGAAAATGTGTTCTTTTCATTGCCGGAAAATTACCGGCAGATATCTCCACTCTACTAAACCAGTATTTTGGTAAACTATCTCTGAATCAAAACAGTTTACCGGAGAAGCAACATATAGTTCAACCTTTTGCTGAAAAAAAATACCGGATCAGCAATGATGCCGAAGGAGTGCAGGGAGCTATAAGAGTAGCCTCACATTTTCCCGACCGCAGGCATCCCGATTTTGCTAAAGTGCAGGTGCTGAATAACCTGTTCGGCGGGTATTTTGGTTCAAGACTAATGAGTAATATCAGGGAAGAAAAGGGTTATACATACGGTATACACAGTTATCTTCAAAACCATATTCAACAAAGCGCCTGGGTTATCAGTACTGAAGCGGGAAGGGATGTTTGCGAAGCTACGCTGGAGGAAGTTTATAATGAGATGCTTGACCTCAGAGAAGAGCTGGTAGACGAAGAAGAGTTACTGCTGGTGCGTAATCATATGATGGGTACTATCCTGGGCGAACTTGACGGTCCTTTTCACATTATGGCAAAATGGAAAGCCATCATATTGAACGGGCTGCAGGAAGATTATTTTTATAATGCTCTCCACACCATTAAAACTGTTTCCGCTGAAGAATTGCTGGAACTCTCCAACAAATACCTTGTCCCTGAAAATTTTTATGAATTGGTTGTAATTTAAACGAAGTTGCCCATCGCTGAGCTATTGCACTCTTGCAAGACTTTAAGATCTTCTTTCTAATTCTGCAATCCTTAAGTCAACGATATTTATACTTAAATACAAATCATTATGAATTTCATTATTCGCCTTATCATTACAGCAGCGATAGCTTTTGGCCTCACCAGTTTCCTGCCCGGAATACATATCGACAGCTTTTGGACGGCTCTTGTTCTGGCATTGGTACTTGCTGTTCTGAATGGAATTGTAAAGCCCATACTTATTGTTCTAACCCTGCCAATAACTATTTTATCCTTTGGGTTGTTTCTTTTTGTGATCAACGCGTTGATCATTCTTTTGGCCGGAAATTTTATTCATGGCTTTGTAGTGGACGGTTTCTGGTGGGCACTTTTATTCAGCTTGTTACTATCAATCATATCTTCCATTCTGCGCCCTTTGATCAAAGAGAAAGAACGGTAAAAAGATCTTTCATTTTTTTTGGATGTTCAATAAAGGATTCCTCTTGCTGAATAATCAATTTATGAAGTTCCCTTTTCATCGCTGAATAAACAATTTTGTTAGATACGTTAGTGTTCCTTGTGAATTATCTTTGTGTTCCCGTAAACAGCAGACAATATGCAATTTGACAGAAAAGATTTTTCCGCTGAACTGATGATCCGTTTATACAGGAACCTGCTGTTACCGCGAATGATTGAGGAAAAGATGCTGGTATTGCTGCGCCAGGGTAAGATCAGTAAATGGTTCAGTGGAATTGGACAGGAAGCTATTTCAACAGGCGCTACTCATGCGCTGCAGGATGATGAATGGATAATGCCCCTGCATCGCAACTTGGGTGTTTTCACTTCCAGGCAAATGCCGTTGCATAAGCTTTTTAAACAATGGCAGGGAAGTAAAGACGGATACAGCAAAGGCAGGGAAAGAAGTTTCCATTTTGGAAGCAGCGAACATCACATATGCGGAATGATTTCACACCTGGGTCCTCAGCTGGCCATTGCTGACGGGGTAGCGTTAGCTAATAAAATATCGAACCGGCAGAAAGTTTCATTAGCGTTTACTGGTGATGGTGGTACGAGCGAAGGAGATTTTCATGAAGCGCTGAATACCGCTGCTGTATGGGATCTGCCCGTTATTTTTATTATTGAGAACAATGGTTATGGATTAAGTACACCTGTTAATGAGCAATACCGGTGTGAAAATCTGGCAGACCGTGCCAGGGGTTATGGCATGGAGGGAGTGAGCATTGATGGTAACAACGTACTTGCAGTTTATGATACCGTTAAAGGAGTGCGCGAATATTGCATTAAAAATCAAAAGCCTTACCTCATTGAATGTTTAACTTTCAGGATGCGTGGTCATGAAGAAGCAAGTGGCACAAAATATATTCCGGGGGAACTATTTGATGAATGGGGAGAGAAAGATCCGGTTAAAAAATACCAGGAATTCCTTCTGTCTGAAGGCATCCTTCAGCCTGAGCAAGTAGAAGACATACGTCATGAGTTTTATCATTACATAGAAAAAGAATTAAAACAAGGGCAAGAAAGCAATGTAATAATTCCGGATATTGAGGAAGAGATGGGCGATGTTTATAAGAAGGTTTCAAAACAGGCACCCGATCGTGATGAGCAATATTTATCAATGGTACCGGCAACCAATAAGCGATTTATCGACGCCATAAAGGAGGGGCTTCATCAAAGCATGGAAGTTCACCCTAACCTTATATTGATGGGACAGGACATTGCAGCATATGGCGGAGCATTTAAAATCACGGAAGGTTTTGTTCAGGAATTTGGGAAGGAAAAAGTTCGCAATACGCCCTTATGTGAAAGCGCTATCGTTGGCATTACATTAGGTCTTAGTTTGGCAGGTTTTAAAAGCATGATGGAGATGCAGTTTGCCGATTTTGTTACGGTAGGGTTTAATCAGATCATTAATAACCTTGCTAAGATCCATTACCGCTGGGGGCAACATGCAGACACCGTTATCCGGATGCCTACTGGTGGAAGTGTAGGCGCAGGGCCATTTCACAGCCAGAGCAACGAGTCATGGTTTATGCATACGCCCGGTTTAAAAATAGTATATCCGTCCAATCCATACGATGCAAAGGGTTTGTTGATAGCAGCTATCAACGATCCCAATCCTGTTATGTATTTTGAGCATAAGGCTTTGTACAGAAGCGTTACCGGTGCTGTTCCTGATGAGTATTATGAAATTGAAATAGGCAAGGCCCGTAAGGTTCGTGAGGGGGATTATATTTCTATAATCACATACGGACTGGGAGTTAAATGGGCCACTGATTACGCTGAGGACCATCCTGATATTTCCCTTGATATTCTTGACCTCCGAACACTTTTGCCTTTGGATTATAACGCTATAAAAGCATCTGTTGTACAAACAGGCAGGGTTTTATTACTGCATGAAGACACGCTCACCGGCGGACCGGGAGCTGAAATTGCGGCCTGGATCAGCGAACACTGTTTCGGAATGCTGGATGCCCCTGTAATGCGATGTGCCTCGTTAGATACACCCATACCTTTTAACACCGCGTTGGAAGAGCAGTTCATGGCAAAATCAAGGCTCGCGGAATATATGGAAAAGCTGATGAATTTTTAACTTTTTGCCACGAAGACACCAAGGCACGAAGGAGCACAAAGTTTTAGTAAAAATGGCTTCGTGCCTTGGTGCCTTCGTGGCTATCAGCTCATTCAAATGGCTTTTTGGTGTCGTCAGGTTGCAGACCGGCATGATCCTGATTATAACCCGGGCCATACAAAAATTTTCCACTTCTCGAACCGGTATGTTTCGATTGATCAACGGTTATAACTCCATTAACAAGAACGTAAGTGAAACCCTTTGAATAAGCATGCGGATGATCGTATTCCGATTCATCCTGCTCCTTGTCCGCATCAAAAATAACGATGTCAGCCGCGAAGCCGGGAAGCAGCAAGCCACGATCTTTCAACTGAAATTTTTGCGCGGGTAAGGAAGTCATTCTCCTGATGGCTTCTTCAAGTCCGAGGATCTTTTCTTCCCTTACATATTTTGCAAGCACCCGTGCATTGGTGCCATAACCACGGGGGTGCGGTGCACCTTGTCCGAATGAACGGATTCCCGCATCTGATGCAAACATGTTGTAAGGGTATTTCATAATATTTTCAACATCCCAGTCACTCATCCCATGAAATATCATACCTGCGCCGCCCTGCATCATCATATCCATAACGGTTTCGGCTTCATTAGCAGCATTGTGTTTTTTGCCTTTCATCTGGTTAACAGCTTCGATACTTTTACCGTTTAATGCTGTATCGGCGCCGTAATAGGCTACCACAGCATAGCTGAAATGTTTTAGTCCACGCTTTTTTAAATTTTTAATCATGCTTTCGGCAACATATTTCCTGATACCGGGATTATTAAGTCTTTGTTTTATCGAGTCCATTCCATCAGCCAGTATTTCATCGGGCAGTAATGTGCTTAAAGAAGTGCTGCTTGCAGTGTAAGGATACTGATCAATAGTTACGTCAATTCCTTCTTTTCTTGCATCCTGTACCAGCTTCAGCGTTTCGTTGGAACGTTTCCAGTTTTGCTGGCCGCTTAATTTAAAATGAGAAATTTCTACCGGCATGCCGGCTTCTTTGCCAATAAACAGTGCTTCCTTTATAGCAGGCACTACGCTGTCACCTTCACTGCGAATATGAGAAGTATAAACGCCTTTATAAGAAGCGGCAGTTTTAGCCAGTTCTACCACTTCATATGTTGTTGAATAAGTGCCGGGAATATAAATAAGACCGGTAGATAATCCTACAGCCCCATCTTTCATGGCTTTTGCAACGATGGCTTTCATACTTTTCAATTCTTCATCTGTAGGTGCCCGGTTGGCCGAACCCAGTACGGCTTTGCGAACATCATTGTGACCAATCAGGGTAGCAATGTTTACTGATAACCTGATACTGTCGAGGAAACGAATGTACTTGCTTATGTCAGTTTTTGAACCGCCGCAATTTCCTGTGATTACTGTTGTAACCCCATCGTAAATAAAGTTATCTGCAGTAGGTGTTTTTGCTTCATCTCCTTCAATATGAGTATGAACATCTATAAAACCGGGAGCAACCGTGAGCTTTCCTGCGTCAATTAGTTTTTTTGCCTGTAATCCGGAGAGTTCCCCTACTCTTGCTATTTTCCCGTCTTTAACGGCAATATCACCATAAAACCAGGAGTTACCGGTTCCATCTATAATCTTTCCATTTTTTATAATCAGGTCATAGGTTTCCTGTGCGAATGAAGAGGTAACCATCAGCAGTAGCAATAGAATCTGAAAAAGTGACTTGTTGTTCATTTATCTAAAATACCGTTTCTTTTTTTAAGAGCATAAAAGGACTTACATCTTAAATAATAATCTTGTATATGGATTAAGATCATATCAGCAGTTGATGAAAGTCAGGTTTTAATTTATTTATACAGGGTATTTTTACATCATCGAAATAACAAAACAGGTTAAAGCATCCGGCACAATAATTAAAATTATAATCCCTAGACAACACAAATAGCAGGACCTGGTTCCTGCTTTTGTAATTTATGGCTGTCAGCCATCAGATGGAAAATAGATTTCAAACATTCCATCCATCTTACACCTTTCACCTATTCCCCCGATCCAACAAACCATTGTTCTTTATTCTTGAACAGCACATTAAATGTAGTAAGTGATCCGTAAATGCGGGTGATATATTGCTGAAGGTTTACTTTGTCCTGGTCGCTTAATTGTTTGTGCGCATTGATCTGTTGTTCCAGAACGCGCAGGCGGTCGCGAAGCATTACTATCTTATGAAAGAAAGCATCAATAGGCACTTCTTTCGGTTTTTGGCTGGCATCCTTTGGTTGCAGCAACATGGTTCCGCCTATCCACCGGTCGCCGATTGAAACAATTTCCTGCGTATCATTCCACATACGCAAAATTTTAAGCAGGGATTTTTCAACTGACGAGGTTGTTTCAATTTCAAGCGTTACATTTTCAGGGATGATCTCTTCCAGCTTGTTATCCGACTTGTCAATTTCTTTAATGCCATGATAAATAAATGATATCAGGTAAGTGGCATACTTCACGCCAACAATCACACCCGGTCCGTGAGCCGTATGTTGTAATCTTGTTCCTATGCCTAAAGTGAGTTGATCCATTATTGATTATAATTAGATTTTAATTCGATACTTTCCGGTTTCATATTAATCATTTATAGCCTGGTACACCAGCACCTTAAATAAATCGCTCAAGTTTCCATAACGGGTGGGATATATATTACGGTATAATAAAGCCACCATTTTTTCTTTTGGGTCAACCCAGTAGGTAGTGGCAAACATACCACCCCATTCATATACGCCTTCAGGAGTAGGTAATATGCCACTGGCCTTTTCGGTGGTTACGGAAAAGCCTAATCCGAACTTCTTATTACCCTGGTTCAGATCACCGATCTGATTCATAGTCATCATGCGAACTGTATTTCTCGACAAGATCCTTTTGCCATTATATTCACCACCGTTCAGCATCATCTGGAGAAAGACTGCATAATCAAGAATGGTTCCCGATAAGCCTCCTCCACCTGAATAATAAGTTCCTTTTGTATTAGGATAATCAATGATAAAATCACCATTAATTTTCTTTGAAGCCGGCATCCTGATGGCCTTGCCGGTTACTGAATCTTCCGTATACAATGTTACCAAACGGTCCTGTTTGTCTTTAGGAAGATAAAAGTAAGTATCCTTCATTCCCAGGGGGTCAAATATTCTTTGTTTGAAAAATTCTGCTAACGACAAACCGGAAACCACTTCAACCAGATATCCTAAAACATCAACGTTCAATCCGTAAGTCCATCTTTCACCCGGTTGGTGTACAAGAGGTAAGGGGCCCAGTGCTTTGATAACATCGCCCAGAATATATTTATCTACACCAATGCCTGCAATAACTCCCGCCCTGGCATAAATAGCATTGAATTCTTTAGAGCCTATCTGTGCATAGCCGATTCCGGAGGTATGGGTAAGCAGGTCGCGAATAGTTATTTCGCGTTTTGCCGGGATGGTGGTATAACTGCTATCTGCAGGATTGAATTTATCAAGTACAACAGGTTTGCGGAATGATGGAATATATTTTGAGATTGGCTCATCAAGCAAAAATTTACCTTCTTCATAAAGTATCATTACGGCTACACTGGTGATGGCTTTTGTTTGAGAAGCCATGCGAAAAATAGCATCCTTTTTTAATAAGATTTTTTTTTCAACATCATTATAGCCTACTGATTGATAATAAGCAACTTTTCCGTTACGCACTACCAGCGCTACCGCCCCGTTCATCCGCCCGCTATCAACATATTGCTGTAATACTTTGTCTATCCGTTGCACCCTTTCTGAAGACATATGAGCGGCTTCAGCAGCACCGGTTTTCAACGGTGTGAAGTTTATGATACTGGTTTGAGAAAATGTAAACTGATAAGAGATCAAAAAATAAAGGCAACCGGCAAGTAT
>CAXSIE010000107.1:9336-13038 GCA_964237295.1 uncultured Flavihumibacter sp.
TTTCATGTTATTATATATTGTACTTGTAAGATAGTATAAAACATGGATGTGTAAGCTGCCGGTTTAACTTATAGCTGATAGCTATTTTGCAGGAAATATTACCCTGTATTTTAAAAAAGCCTGCTTGATATATGAAGCGAATTCGTATTCACTGCTAACCTGCGTAAACTCATAAGTAGGCCGGAAAAGCTTCATGAATCCGTCCAGTTCCGGCCCGGTGAGGGAAGTTATTTTTCTTACCAGTGTTTTACTGAACCGGTGATCGATAAACTTATCTTCCTCCTCAGCTATAAGCCTGCGTTGAAAACTCAGCATGCTTTTATTTTTTCTGAACCGGAACACATTGATAAGCTGATCCAGATCGAGGCCAACACCGGCCCCACCCGATCCCATCGGGCTGGTTGAAATTCCGAGTCCTGGTTTTTTATAATTAAAAACCTTTGCATAATCCTCCCTGTTTTGAGCGGAGTCGAATTTATAACTTGGCGGCATTACAAGGTATGTGGGCAGTATATTGGTTTGAACATGGAGCGAAATATCAAAGCCACCCATATTGGGTATGGTTTTAACAGCGAATTTCACCGTCGGCTTTTCGAGGTACGAAAAATAGATAGAATCCTTTTCATTTACTTCAATGGAATAATTTCCCAGGTCATTCGTAACGGTGCCCCTGCCGGATGTGCTCATTACACTAACACCTGCCAGTGGACGCGTTTTAGACATGTCGTAAACAGAACCTTTTACGGTTACCTGGCAAAATGAAGTGTTGCCAGCCAGGAACAAACCTGCAATAGCAATTAAGAATTTAAACCAACGAGCAGTAAACAAAGTAAATTTTTTCGATTGTAATGATACATTATCTAAACTAATAGTAACCAAGAGAAGGAATGATTTAACAAATCGGGACAGAAGCGCAGCAGTCAGGTGTTAACGGCAAATTAAAAATCAGCTATGAAATCAGATTCGGCTGAGTTCTTTTTCAATAACCTTTGCGTAATGATTGTGTTCCAGTAAATGAACCTTCTGCGCTATGGTTTCGGGGGTATCGTTTTTATCAATCGGAAAACTCGCTTGAAAAATCACCGGGCCATGATCATAATGGTCGTCAACATAATGAATGGTAATGCCGGTTTTAGTTTCCCCTGCCTTAATTACGGCCTCATGAACAAAATTTCCATACATTCCTTTTCCACCGTAAGCCGGCAGTAGGGCAGGATGAATATTAACGATCCGGTTAGGGTAAGCCCTGATTAAATCAGCAGGTATCTTCCATAAAAAACCTGCCAGCACTATAAAACTTATTCCCTGCTCCCGCAACTCATCTACATAAGCATTGCCATGGAAAAATGCTTCCTTATTCAGTATCAGTGATGGTATGTTTTCATTTTTTGCGATATGTAAAACGCCTGCTTCAGGCTTGTTTGAAACAATCAGTTCAATTTTAACGGATTGATGCATCCGGAAGAAGTCGATAATTTTCTGGGCATTGCTTCCCGTGCCTGAAGCAAAAACGGCAATTTTATGCATCCGTCAAAACTACGGTGGGCAGTTGGAAATAAAAACATTCCTCATTAATGTTTTATACCAATCAATTTTGCAAACCAGCGGAGAAGCTTCTTTTCATAATTCCAGAAAAACCTGAACTGACCAAAGGGAATAGCAACGATCAATATCACCACCTGGTATCCAAAAATTATTACCACTAGTTTTATGATCCAATACCAGGCTGATGAAGCATCCAGTGTCATCCAGGTAGTAACCTGCTTTGTTATGAAAGCGGTAACTGTTCCTGTAAGGGCAAATACACAAAGAATAAGGAACATTTGTGTTCCATTAACTTTCCATTTTTGCTGCAGCCGCTTAAACATAATTACAAACTTATTTATTTGTTTCAGATATCACGTTACAATTGTTATCAGCCACCGGCTTCTGCACTCAGCAACTAAATGAAAGCTGACACCATAACTTATTAGTATAAACTGATGAAATTACGGTAACAAATGACCGCTATTTTTATAAGAGTTATTTAAAATTATTATTGACATAAATGTGACAATATAAAATGATTAATCTATGTAATCCGCTGAAACGCAGGCCCAGCAAAAGAAAAAAAAAATACTCAATGTTGATAATATGTTAAAATCCTGACTTATTTTTGCAACCGACCTAGGATATTTTTCCATCTGTTAACCGATATCTCTGAGCATATGATTCATTGTAGACCGAATGTTAGAAAGTTATTATCCTGCTTGTTTTTTATTACAATTTTATCTTCTGTAAATCCCATCTTAGCTCAGGATGGTACCGCTTTATTTCGTACAAACTGTGGAAGTTGCCATGCACTAAAAAAGGCTTTAATAGGACCGGCTTTGGAAGGTTTTACTGAAAGAGGTCCATGGCCGGACAGAAAGCAACTGTATGCATGGGTTCATAATCCATCAGCATTTATGGCAAAAGATCCTTATACGCAAGGATTGAAAGCGCAGTATAACGCCATGATGAGCGCCTTTCCAAGCTTATCCGATAAGGAAATTGATGCAATAGCTGACTATGTTGTTAAAGCTTCAGGGCCTGCCAAAACGGATACAGGAACTACTTCGGGCGATACTCAGAATGAAAAAGCCCAATCGGAAGACAATTCATTACTTTTTGGTATCCTCACTTTAATTATGGCTGTAATAGCGCTTATACTATTACAGGTAAACAGCAATCTTAAAAAATTGTCTGATGATGTTGAAGGAGTCCGGGCAGAAGAACCGGTACCTTTTTACAGGAACAAAGCATATATCTACTTAATTACGCTGATCATATTTGTTATTGGCGGATATTATACCATCCAGGGCGCTATCGGCCTTGGCCGCACCAAGGATTACCAGCCTGTTCAACCGATTTACTACTCTCATAAAGTACATGCAGGCAAAAACCAGATTAGTTGCTTATACTGTCATGGTTCAGCCCAGGAAGGCAAGCAGGCGAATATTCCATCTGTAAATATTTGTATGAACTGCCATATGAACATCAGCGAATACGGAGGCAGTGCAGGAAAATTATATCATGAAGACGGTACTGAAATAAATGGTACCGCTGAAATAAAAAAATTATATGAGTACGCCGGTTGGGATGGCAGAAAATATTCAAAACCAGGCAAACCGGTTGAATGGGTAAAAATTCATAGCTTACCGGATCATGTATATTTTAACCACTCACAACATGTAACTGCCGGGAAAGTGCAATGCCAAACCTGTCATGGTCCTATTACAGAAATGGACGAGGTGTACCAGTTTGCAGACTTGAGTATGGGCTGGTGTATTAACTGTCACCGTGAATCTAAAGTGCAGTTTACTTCTAATAAATTTTACAGCATTTACGAAAAGTTCCATGAAGATCTTAAAAAGAATCCATCCGATAGTGTTACAGTAGAAAAAATCGGGGGAACAGAATGCCAGAAATGCCATTATTAATCAGTAGGCTGTTTACATTACTGAATGAATGGATTTATTATTAAAATCTATGCGGCAATTGGTCATTAAACACCAACTGCCACCTGTTAACTAATAACTATGGAGCAAAAAAAGTACTGGCAAAGTTTTGGTGAGTTTACTAACTCAGATGAACATAAAAAGAGTGGTGAAGATGAGTTCAAATCTGATTTACCATTTGAAGATATTGATGGAAAAGGACTGATGGATGAAGCAACCCCTC
>CAXSIE010000108.1:0-7246 GCA_964237295.1 uncultured Flavihumibacter sp.
TATGTTCTGGTATGCCATCATCTGGAACATAAACTCATTTCCTGCCCGCCTCACCGGATCGCCGGTACACATCTCTTCTTTTCCCAGGATGGCATATTTTACGCCCACTTTATTTAATATCGTTATAAAGGCCCTGGTTATTTTTTGTGCCCGTTGATCAAAACTTCCCGCGCAGCCAACCCAGAATAACACTTCTGGACTTTCCCCTGCAGCAAACAAAGCTGCCATTACCGGTACATCCATATCTTAATGATTAATTATTAATGATCAATGATTAATGGATTCTATAACAATTACTAATTAACCGTTAACAATTAATAATTAATCATTGATCATTGAAATTAATCTTTTATTATATCTTCGAAACAGATGATATAAACTTATTGATCAATGACAGAAGTGATCCGGATTTTTTTCACAGGGCTAATAATTAGTTTACTGGGCGCATTGCCACTCGGAACATTAAACGTCACAGCGATGCAAATATCCGTTCAGGAGAACAGCGGCAACGCTGTTAAATTTTCTTTAGGCGCTGCACTGGTAGAGATCATTTATGTAAGGATATCGCTGAAAGGAATGAGCTGGGTGATGAACCACCAGAAACTATTTTATATATTGGAATGTATCACGGTTCTTTTATTTATAGTTTTAGCAGTGAGCAGTTTTATAACAGCAAAAAAAAGCCGTGATCAAAAAAACATTCTTCTGAATAACAAAATGAACCGGTTCTTTCTTGGTTTTACAATGAGCGCCCTGAACCCTGTTCAGGTGCCGTTCTGGTTCATATGGAGCACTTACCTGCTCAGCAACGGTGTATTGAAACCAGTGGAAATACAATACAATTTTTACACAGTAGGTATTGGAATTGGCTCCCTGATAGGTTTAGGCATATTTATCTTTGCCGGCAAGTGGCTGGTAAACAAATTACAGGCAAGCCATAGAGCCATCAATATAACTGTAGGAATTATATTTGTTATCTCAGCAATTATTCAATTGTATCGTGTAATAAATAAGCCAATGAAGGAACAATTCAAAAGCAAGACTTATCTGGAAAATAAAAAATAAGCCTGATATAGTGGCTTATAATTTAACCCAGTTTACATTCAAACTAAAGAGGCGGTCCATTACGAACCGCCTCTTTAATTAAAGATCACAATATCTTATTGATTAATTGGCACATCAGGTGTATCCAATCCACCCTTCATATTCTTTCTTTTGAAAAGGGAAACATCAATCTTACCAAACCGGTAACTAAAATTCAACCGGAATACCTGCGCATCTCTTCTTCTTGTTGAGGTCTGGGTAAAATAAGTAGATTCGGAATAATAACTGTATTTCTTGGTTTTAAAAATGTCATTTACGCTAAGCGTTAGGGATGCTGCTTTATTTTTCAAAAATTCCTTTCTTATTGCGGCATCAAAACCATAGTTGGCATTAACATACCCTTGTGCGGTAGGCTGACCACCTCCGCCAGGACCACCACCAAAACCTCCGCCACCACCACCACCCGGACGGCCGCCACCACCTTGTCCGCTACTTTGAGGCAATACTGATTTACTTTGGTAATCCCCGGAAAACTGAATACTGAAATTAGCCGGAAGTTTAAAAGTGTTATTCCATTTCACAAAATAACTAAGGCGTTCACTTTGAAGGCTGTTATCAATATTGCTTCCATTTATTTTAGAATTATAAAAATTAAAGTTTGTGATCATGTCCCACCACTTTGCTATCGGGTTACGGGAGGTTAATTCCAATCCGTAAGACATACTGTTGTTAGCATTAAGGTACGTAGTAAAATAAGCGCTGTCGGTACTTAAATCTGTAGCCTTGTCGCGATACGTATAGCGGGTGATCAGGTTGGTACTGTTTTTATAATAGGCCGTAACAAGAAGGCTGTTATTCTTTTGAAATGTTTTCTGGTAAGACATTTCAAAGGAATTGGTAAATTCCGGCTTAAGAGCAGGATTACCCTTTGTATAATTCTGAGGATCTGATATATCAGTATAAGGAATTAACTGGAAGAAGTTAGGCCTGTTAACCCTTCTGCTATAATTAAGCTGAAGATCCTGGTTATTTTTCAGTTCCTTGGTTACAAATACACTTGGAAATAAACTGATAGGATACTTGGTACTAAAAGAAGATTTTGTTGTCTGCAGCGTTCCCGTATAATCAGAACTTTCAGCTCTTATTCCAGCCTGGTAACTCCATGTTTTTATTTTGTTGGAGAAATTAAAATATCCTGCATAAACCCTATCTGTAAACTGGTAATCGGTACTTAGCAATGTATTAGGTATAAACGGACCAGTTGGATTGATACTAAAAGAATTAATACTAACATTGGTATTGTTCCTGACTGCAATACGCGCGCCTGTTTCAATTTTGGAATGTTCCGAGATTGGATCGGTATAATCTACCTGGCCAGTAAAAAATTTACTTGACCCGGTACCATCCAGTTGTCTATAAGTAGGTGAACCCTTTGCACCATAATCAGGTGTAAAAAGTTTTGTGGTATAGGAACCGTTATTGGTATTGTTACTGCTGTTATAATTGATATCGGCGGTTATATCTTTACCGGCCTTGGCAAAAATGTGCTTATAGTTTATACTACCACCGTAGTTTTTGAAATTGGATTTAGTTTCAGTTAACTGGTTACCACGTGTGTAAACAGCGCCTGCGCTTGAAGAGTCAAAATTAAGATCATCCCTGTTTTTGAAACTACCGTTAACAATAACTCCGGAGAAGCTTAATGTATTTCTGTTATCAATCAAATAGTCAAGACCGGCTCTTCCAAAAGCAAAGGTGCCGTTGTTGGTTCCATTACTATTCTGGGTAACATCAACCAATGGTTTGGTAAGATTATGCCGCACGATTTCACTGGTAGAAAGAGACTTGCGCTGGTTAAAATTAGCACTGGCGAAGAAATTCACTTTACCTTGTTTAATATTAATATCACCTCCGCCGTTGAATTTCCCTCTTGAATCAACACCTGCGCGGATATTTCCATTATAACCCGCTTTGCGATTTTTTTTCAGGACGATGTTCAATATACCGGCGTTTCCTCCGGATGCATCGTATTTAGCAGATGGATTAGTGATGATTTCTACGCTTTCTATCGCATCTGCAGGAATCTGATCCAAAGTCAGGGTAGAAGGCCGTCCATCTACAAATATCTGCGGGGCGGCATTACGAAGGGTAACATTACCGTCAATATCAACATTGATGGAAGGAATGCTTTTCATCAGTTCCTGTGCAGTTTGACCACTGCTAACCAGGTTCTTTTCAACATTAAAAATTTTGCGGTCCACCCCCATAGTGAAAAGTGGTTTTGTTGTGCTTACGGTAACACCCTGCAATACCTCGGCATCCTGTTCCATCTTGATATTTCCAAGATCTTTGTCAACAGCTGCCATTGCCTGTTCCATTCCACCTCCGCCACCGGCGCCTCCCTGTGGCATTTTCAGGTTAAAAGAAACTTTTTGTTCATAGGGTTTAAAACCTATCGCAGTAATTGATAAACGAAAGTTACCCATGATTGGCAGGTTCTCCATTGTAAAGTCTCCATTGGGTTTTGTAAGCATCCCGGAAACAATTACATCTTTCATTTTTTGTGTGCTATCCATTTTTGATTGGATCAGCTGAACTGAAGCGGCGGAAACACCTTTAGAAGTTTTTTTATCTACTATCTTACCATAAAAATGGCCGATATTCATACTCTGGGCACCTCCCCTGCCTTGTCCGCCCCGCTGTCCTCCACCGGGGTATTGGGCAAATAAGGTCAATCCAAAACAAGACAAGAATAAAAAAGTAACAATTTTTTTCATAATATTATTATTTGGACGAATTCCGGCCTTCAAATCAATGATTTGCGTAACGGCCCACTATTAATGATGATTTATATAATACAATACAACTGTATATGAATGATCTTAGACGCTGGAACTTTCATTAACTTGCTAAGACAGTAGTAATAAAATTATTCCTGCCTGAAAAGCTCCTGTAATAAAACCAAATAATGCTCCTGCCAATCGAACATAACGCAATTCTTTATGTAATGTTTTCAAAATGAATGCCTCTATTTTTATAATAGGCAGTGAGGCGAGTTTGAGTGCTACTGCTTCTCCGATGTTAAGGTTGTTTTTTAATTCTTTAACATAACTCTTCATTATTTCCGGAAAGAGTAGATTCATTTCCGTCATAAATACTTCCTTAAGCTGGGTGATGGTTTTGTCGCCTACAAACATTGCTACCATAGGCATGGCATCTTTTAGCTTTACCCGCAGAAAATAATCAATATGTTCCTCTATTTCCGGTGTGATTTTTTGCAGCGTGCCCGGATCAAGGATCTTTTCTTCGATCTGCTCAAATGAAATCAGTTCCCGGCTTAATAACTTGCCGATCCTTACGGAAAGGTCCTGCTGATGTTTCGGTATTTTACCCTGTAAGGAATATCCGAGCATTTTTTTGGGAAAACGGGGATGAAACAGCAGGTAAATAAAAAGCCAGGCAAGAAACCAACCTATCAGTGCTGAAAAAAACGGAGTCAATATCAGCCAGAAACTCATTAAGGTGTTTTTGGCTGCAAAGAAAAGCTAAATAGCTATTAGAATGAAACTGGTTGGTTCAGAATTTTTTTGATTTGAGAAGCATTTTCCGTTATTTTGCTGCTTAAACGGTGATTGTAGCTCAGTTGGTTAGAGCATCAGATTGTGATTCTGAGGGTCGTGGGTTCGAGCCCCATCATTCACCCTGCTTAATTCCCTGTCTTCAGGGAAAAATAGGCCACAAAGTGTGGAGGCACAAAGAAATTTATTTCAGGTTTCTTTGCGTTTTATTGAATTGCCCATCTAAAAAATGAAATAGTTGTATCCCAACGGAACTTTCAATCCCGGAATGTAGTTCCGGGATTTTTTTATTAAAGGTAGAAAGTGGTACAAAAAGAAATACTTCCATCTCAATACCAGGCCTGAAACCATCCAATATCACAACCTCCCGAACATCCTTGCCTAATCCATTGTTAATTGAAATTTTGGTGCAACAACTCAATACTTTTATTCGTTATTTTTACGTAAATGTCAAAAGTTATAGAATTTATGTTTAGTAAAAGAAGTTTACCCATTTTATTTTTACTGCTGGGGTGTGGTGTTTTTATAGCCTTCCGCACATTTGGCAAGTTTGAAAATCCTCCTACCAAAAATGAAAAAATCCTTCAGAATGTAGGCAGGATGCTTACCCAGATGCATTATAGCCCGAAAGACATCAATGATAAATTTTCAAAGGAGGTTTATAACAAGTACCTGGAATTCGTAGATCCAAGTAAAAATATTTTGTTGCAGTCTGACGAAACCATGCTGAAAAAATATGAAAATACTATAGATGACGAAATACTGGGAGCTCCTATCCAGTTTGTTCCCGCCGTTACAGATATTATTAAGAAAAGAATGGCTGAAACAGAAATAGTGTATAAAGAGCTGCTGACACACCCTTTTGACTTCTCTAAAGATGAGACGGTTGTATTCGATCGTGAAAAATTAAGTTTTCCTAAAACAGAAGCGGATAGAAAAGAATCGTGGAGAAAGTTCCTTAAGTATAAGGTGCTTGAAAGATATGTTGACCTAATGGGCGTTGAAGAGAAAAGTAAGGGCAAAAAAGATTATACTGCTAAAACCAACGAACAGCTGGAAAAAGAGGCCAGAGAAAAAGTAGAGAAGGTGATGGATCGGTACTTTAACCGGATCAAAGTTACGGTAAGTGACGACGATAGGTTCAACACTTTTGTAAACTTTATTGCGAATTCAATGGATCCTCACTCTAACTTTTTTCCGCCTGTTGACAGCCGGCAGTTTTCTGAAGAAGTAAGCGGGCATTTTTTTGGTATCGGAGCATCCTTACGCCTGGAAGACAATGCTATTAAGATCGTTATGGTAGTGGCGGGGAGTCCTGCTTCAAAATCCGGGGAGATACAACCGGGTGATGTTATAACCAAAGTTGCACAGGGTAATGAAGAACCCGTTGATCTTACAGGTTACGAAGTAACTGATGCGGTAAAACTAATCCGTGGAACCAAGGGAACGGAAGTAAAACTTACGCTTAAAAAATCCGATGGCGCTGTAAAAGTGGTTTCATTGGTACGTGATGATATTGTCCTTGAAGATTCTTATGCCCGCAGTCTGATTGTAGACAACGGCAAATCCAGAATCGGATATATAAATCTTCCAGGCTTTTACCATGATTTTGCCAATCCGCAAGCCCCTCGTTCCTTTGATGATGTAAGAAAAGAAATAATCAAACTGAAAGCCGATAAAGTTGATGGTATCATCTTAGACCTGCGTTATAACGGTGGCGGCGCTTTGACCGATGTTATAGATATGGCAGGATTGTTTATTGAAGATGGCCCTATTGTACAGGTTAAATCCCGTGATGGCAAACCAAGTCTTTTAATGGACCACGATAAATCTATTTTATACGATGGCCCGCTGGAAGTAATGGTTAACGAAATGAGCGCTTCTGCTTCTGAAATTTTTGCTGCGGCTATTCAGGATTATAAACGCGGAGTAATTATAGGCAGTACTTCCACATATGGTAAAGGCACGGTTCAGCAAGCAATTGACCTGGACAGGATTTTAGGCAAGTCTGTTGGAATGAACAGTGACCTGGGTGCCTTAAAAGTAACACTATCCAAATATTACCGTATCAATGGAGGCTCTACACAATTAAAGGGGGTTTATTCGGATATCGTATTGCCCGATGAATACGAATACATTAAAATACGTGAAAAAGACGATCCTGATGCATTGCCATGGGATACTATTAAACGTGCCCCTTATACTACATGGAAAGCCGGTTATGACCTAAAATCTATTGAAAGCGCCAGCGCTGCCAGGATAAGCAATAACAGTGTTTTCAATCTTATAAAAAAGAATGCGGCATGGCTGGCGAAACAAAATGATAAAACATATTCATTAAAGCTTGATAAATACCGTGATGAAGTAAAACAGATCAGCTCCATTAACAAGGAACTGGATACACTTATGAATAAATTGCCTAAAGGAGTAAACATTCGCCCACTAACCGGAGAAGAGAATAAATATTCATCCGACAAGAATAAGGAAGAGAGTACGGCTGCATGGAGAAAACGCCTAGCGAACGATATCTACCTTAATGAAGCCATCAACGTGATGAATGACATGTCTGCTGCCCAGAAAACATCTATAGCAGCTGCTGTTAAATAAACAGTATTGCATTAATA
>CAXSIE010000108.1:7256-13016 GCA_964237295.1 uncultured Flavihumibacter sp.
CTAAAAGCCGGGAAATTCCCGGCTTTTATTATTTAAACAATCTAAGAACATTATTACATGTTGTAGCAGGTAACATCAATCCTGATTTTACAATCCCCTGTTTGCATAAAATTTTATTTAGCGCAATCGTTTGATAAAGGATTATTGGAAAAAGATACAGAACTTAACAGCTTTGTAGGCCTCAAAATTCAAGCTCATTCGGATTAATCTGTTAATACAATAATTATGACTGCTTCAAGAAGAGAATTTGTTAAGCATGTATCGCTGGCAACCGCAGGATTATCAGTTTTATCTTCCAACGATTTATTTGCCAAAACAAAGGAAACCCCCGTAAACCTTGGATTCATTGGTGTTGGCCTGCGTGGACAGGGACACCTGGCGCTGTCATTGGCACGTAAAGACGTTAATGTTGTAGCGATTTGCGATGTAGACAGCCGGATGCTGGAACGCAGCAGCGCCATAATAAAAAAATCCGGCAAAACAATGCCAAAAGTTTTTACAGGTGATAATTATGCTTACCGGAAACTGTTAGAAATAAAAGAACTGGATGCAATCATTATCGCTACACCCTGGGAATGGCATGCACCCATGATACTGGATGCCTTGTCAGCAGGGATAAAATATGTAGGAACTGAAGTGATCCTTGGCATAACCTTGCAGCAGCACTGGGATGTGGTTAAAGCCGCAGAATACAATAAGGCAAACGTAATGATGCTGGAAAATGTATGTTACCGGCGTGATGTAATGGCGGCATTGAATATGGTTCGCCAGGGTATATTTGGAGAAATCATTCACCTGCAAGGAGGATACCAGCATAACCTCCGAGGCGTTAAATTCAATGATGGAAAAACAAATAATAACGGAGTTGAGTTTGGAGAGAAAGCGTTTTCAGAAGCACGCTGGAGAACCAATCATTCGGTGCACCGCAATGGAGATCTCTATCCCACTCATGGCATCGGCCCGGTTGCCATGATGATAGATATCAATCGCGGAAACCGTTTTTTATCCCTGTCATCTTTTTCAACCAAATCACGCGGACTTCATAAGTATATCGTAGAAAAAGGCGGAGAAAATCATCCTAATGCTAAAATAAATTTCAAATTGGGTGACGTAGTAACAACCCACATCAAATGTGATAACGGCGAGACCATATTACTGGAACACGATACCAGTTTGCCACGGCCTTATTCTTTAGGGTTCAGGGTTCAGGGAACCAAAGGCCTGTGGATGGACGTTAGCAATACGGTATATATAGAAGGCGCCAGTGCTAAAAATGACGAGTGGGATGATGCCAAAACCTGGTTTGATAAATATGACCACCCGCTATGGAAAAGATGGAGTAAAGAAACTGAAGGAGCCGGCCATGGAGGAATGGACTTTTTTGTGTTGCATGGTTTTATTGAAGCAGTAAAACGAAAAATACCCACTCCTATGGATGTGTATGATGCTGCATCCTGGAGCGCTATCACCCCGCTTAGCGAAGCTTCCATAGAATTAGGTAATCAAACAGTGGAATTCCCTGATTTTACAGGTGGACAATGGATGTACAGGAAAAATAATTTTTCAGTAACGGATGAATACTGATATTATTAAAGGTGTCAGCTATATAATATCCATGGCTTTCACAAATGATGTGCACATAATCGGAAGAATCAATGTCAGGTAAGAAAAGTGTAAATTAATTGCAAGTAAAAAAGTAGCAGTTGAAGCTAAAAATATTATCCAGGCTAACGAGGTGTTTTTCTTTTCAGTCTGCATAGTGCTAAAATTTTCACGAAAATAAGTTAAAAAATAAGATGATGTTTATTTTTAGCGCGAAAAAACAATGCATCCTGTAAGAACTTCCTGTAATAGAATATTGATTTTTTAAAATCATAACAACCGCCGGCCACTTCTGAAGTCAGCATCCAGCATCAAAATTTATTTCCAACTTCCTCCTCCCCGTGTAACATGTACACATAGCATCGGTTTTTGTATTATTTTCGCCGCTATCCAAATTACTTTTGAATGACTATACATTTTTATCTACGCTATCACACCGAGATGGGACAATCCATCAGCTTACACCAAAATCTGGAAGAATCAGGCAAAAAAATTACAGAAGACACGATCGTTATGCAATACCTTAACAATGAATTCTGGCATACGGCAATTGATGTAGAATCGGGAAAAGGTCTTAAACTTACATACAGCTACTCGATTAACAATTCAACAGGTGAACAAATTCATGAAGGGGAACATAACAGGACCATTAACTTAAGCAAACCCATAACCGATACTATTGAATGTATTGATGCCTGGAATTTTGAAGGCTCTTATGAAAATGCTTTTTTTACTTCACCCTTTCAGAAAGTGCTCCTGACGGATCGTACAACCCAGCAGGTTAAATCTAAAGTCGTTAAAGATTTCACGCATATCTTCAAGGTGAAGGCACCTTTACTGAATAAAAATGAGGTGCTTTGCATTACCGGCAACTCCCCCGTTTTTGGAGACTGGAAAAAAGACGAGGTGCTGCTGCTTACAAAAGAAGAAAACTGGTGGACCTTAAAAATTAAAATCTCCCTCGAAAATTTTCCTATCCAGTATAAATACGGTATTTATAATACAAAGGAAAAGCAAACCGGTTTACTGGAAGGAAACGAGAACCGTTATTTACATGGCAATGTTTCTCATTCATTAACCATTATTCATGATGGTTTTGTACGCTTTCCTAACAACACCTGGAAAGGCGCAGGTACCGCAATACCTGTTTTCAGTCTGAAAAGCCGTAACAGTTTTGGAGTGGGTGAATTCACCGACCTGATGCAACTAGCCGACTGGGCCAAGGATGTGGGATTAAAACTCATCCAGATTTTACCGGTAAACGATACCACAGCAACACATACTGCTGCGGATTCCTATCCATACGCCGCTATATCCGCTTTTGCATTACATCCTATTTATATCAACCTTGAAAAGGTTGCAGGTAAAAAACATGCAGGCATATTAAAACCGCTCAAGAAAAAACAAAAGGAGCTAAACGACTCGCCAGTACTGGAGTACGAACAGGTAATGCAATTAAAGCTTGCCACACTTAAAGAACTTTTCCTGGCTCAGAAAGAAGTGTACCTCGATGATCCGTTATTTTATGAGTTCTACCAGCAAAACAGGGAATGGCTGGTTCCATATGCTGCATTCTGTTACCTTAGAGATAAGTATGGTACTGCCGACAGCAGCCAGTGGAAGCTTCACAAAGAATATGATAAAGCTGCTATCGATAAGTTCGTATCTCCTAAAGCAAAACATTATGATGATATCTTTCTGCAGTATTTCATACAGTACCATTTGCACCTGCAGTTGAAAGAAGCTACGGAATATGCTCACAAAAAAGGCATTATTTTAAAGGGTGATATTCCTATCGGGGTGTACCGCTACAGCGTTGAAACCTGGACGAGTCCGCTGTTATTTAACCTCCATTTGCAGGCCGGCGCACCCCCGGATGACTTTGCGGTTAAAGGCCAGAACTGGGGATTCCCCACCTATAACTGGCAAAAAATGCAGGAAGATGGATTTGCCTGGTGGCGCCAGCGTTTCGAGCAAATGAGTAATTATTTTGATGCCTTCAGGGTGGATCATATTTTGGGATTCTTCAGGATCTGGTCAGTTCCAATTCATGAAGTAGAAGGTATTATGGGTTATTTTGTTCCTGCGATCCCTGTTCATATTGTTGAGTTCAGTGAAAGACAAATATATTTTAACCATAACCGTTATACCAGTCCGTTTATTAATGATGATGTACTGCAGCAAATTTTTGGAAACGCTGCAGAACATGTAATACAGCAGTACCTCAATGCCTCCGGCAATGGAATGTACCAGCTTAAAGAAGCATTTAACACACAGCAAAAAGTAGCTGCTTACTTGGATGGCCCGGAAGTAACAGAAAATAATATTGCACTTAAAACCGGCTTGTTCGATCTTATTTCGAATGTTATATTTTTTGAAGTGCCTGATTCGGAAGGAACACAATTCCATTTCCGCATCGATATGCAAAAAACTTCTTCATTTAATTACCTGGACGAACACACTAAATACCAGTTAAAGGATCTTTATGTAAATTATTTTTACCGGCGTCAGGATGAATTCTGGAAAAAGCAGGCGATGCAGAAGCTGCCTGCACTGAAAGCTTCTACCAATATGCTTATTTGTGGTGAAGACCTGGGCATGGTTCCTGCCTGTGTTCCTGAAATCATGTTTCAGTCTGGAATTTTAAGCCTTGAAATTCAGCGCATGCCCAAGGATCCTACCAAAGAATTCTTTCATCCGAATGATGCTCCCTACCTTTCTGTAATTACGCCTTCTACACATGATATGAGTACCATTCGTGGCTGGTGGCTGGAAGACAGGACCAAAACCCAGCGTTTTTTTAATAATGAATTAGGACAATGGGGCGCGGCACCTGAAACCTGTGAAACCTGGATCAATAAGGCAATTATTTTACAGCATTTGTATTCACCTGCTATGTGGAGCATTTTTCAATTGCAGGATCTGTTTGGAATGAATGAAACTTTGCGCAAAGAGAATCCCGGGGAAGAACGCATCAACATTCCGGCGGATCCCAAACATTTCTGGGGCTACCGGATGCAGATCACTATAGAGCAATTGCTGAAAGAAAAAGAATTCAATGCCAACCTGAAGAGCTTTATTCATGCAAGCGGAAGATGATGATTAATGATTTTATCTTAAACTTCTTAATGCATCATTAACTTTCATTATAACTGAAAAATTAACTGCTATCCGTTAATAATTAATCATTAAAATGCTTTGTAATTACTTTCGCTTCGATCTTAAATTTGAATATCCTTTTACTATTTCAAGAGGCACCAAAACACATCAGCCCACACTGGTTGTAGAGCTGGATTTTCATGGGATAAAAGGTTACGGTGAAGCGCCGGCAATAGCTTATTACAATACTCCGGTTGAAAAAATGATTGAGGATCTTGAAAAGAAAAAACCATTTATTGAAAAGTTTTCTTTAACAGATCCGGAGCGTTACTGGCATTATCTTCACCACCTGCTGCCTCAAAATAATTTTCTTGTATGTGCATTGGATATTGCCGCATGGGATATTTATGGAAAGATAAATAAGAAACCTCTATATGAGTTGTGGGAGCTGGATGTTGCAGCAAGTCCGGCTACCGATTATACAATAGGGATAGACACCATTGAAAAAATGGTGGAAAAGATGAAAGCGAAACCATGGCCTGTTTACAAAATTAAATTAGGAACGCCGGAAGATATAAACATCATGGAAGCCTTACGTAATCAAACAGCAGCAACATTCAGGGTTGATGCAAATGCCGGGTGGACCACCGAAGAAGCGCTTACAATTATTCCACGGCTGAAAGAACTGGGTGTTGAGTTGGTAGAGCAACCCCTGGCTAAAGATAACTGGGAAGGCATGAAAGTGCTGTACCATGAATCTGTGTTACCCTTGATTGCAGACGAAAGTTGTGTGATTGAATCTGACGTAGAGAAATGCCATAAGCATTTTCATGGCATCAATATCAAGCTTACAAAATGCAGTGGCATTACCCCCGCACGCAGGATGATCACCCAAGCAAGAGCACTTGAAATGGTGGTGATGATTGGAAGCATGAATGAAAATACAATCGGTTCAGCTGCCATTGGTCACCTGGCACCGTTAGTAGATTATCTTGACATGGACGGACCATTATTACTGGAAGACGACCTCGCTACAGGAATAGATTTCGATGAAGCCGG
>CAXSIE010000109.1:0-7346 GCA_964237295.1 uncultured Flavihumibacter sp.
GGGCTTCAGGAAGCGGATAGGTTCCTGCCTGTTCGATAGGATTTTGAGTGGCGAGAATGAAAAAGGGACGATCGAGCGGATACGTCTGGCCTGCATAAGTAACCTCGAATTCCTGCATTGCTTCCAACAAAGCCGATTGTGTTTTTGGCGGCGTGCGGTTGATTTCATCTGCCAGAACAATGTTGGCAAAAAGAGGTCCTTTATTGAATTTAAAAAAACGTTTTCCGGTAACATGATCTTCCTCTAAAATTTCAGTGCCTACAATATCTGTCGGCATGAGATCAGGGGTAAACTGTATCCTTCCTGGGAAAGTGTTTTTACCATTAGTGTTTTAGCAAGGCCCGGAACACCTTCCAGCAAACAATGGCCCCCTGCAAGAAGTGCTACCAGCATTTCTTCAATGATTAAGTCCTGCCCTACAATAACTTTTTGTATTTCTTTTTTTAATCCTGATAACTTCGCAACCAAACCGGTTACCTGATTTTCTGCGTATTCCAAATAGTTTAATTTTAATAACAAAAATTATATCTTATATGGCAAAAAATCAAAAACCTTACATTAATAGGTAATATCTGAGAATATTACTTACGAAGTAAAGATTAATTTATCACTAAATGAAATTAAGTTAGGCATGCAATCAATATTGCATAGAAGTTGAATTTGCAGTTGTTTATATTCTTTTGCAGTTATAAAGCACCATTCAGATTAATGCCTGCTTTCAATTAATAAGGTATACCTGTTATTTTCCGAGTTTGTTGAGCCATTTTCGGGCTTCTTCTTCACCCTGTGTATGATCTTCTTTTATAACCTTGTTCAGCTCCTGCTTTGCCACTTCTTTATCGCCAGCTTCATTACGATTCAATAATGCGACTGCTTTATAAAAGTGTCCCCAGTTATATTTTAATCCTTTTACTTCAGCCAATTCACCGAACTCTTTTATTGCTTTATCATAATCTTTTGTAATGAGATAAACGACCCCTGTATATTTTTTAGCATCCATGTTGGCTGAATCGGTTTTATATGCGTTTATAAACAATCGCAGCGCTCCGGCATAATCTTTTTTGTTAAATGCCAGCTTGCCCTGTTCTACAATATCATTACTGCTTCCCATGGAGAAGGGCAATTCAACCAGGTTTTCGTTTATATATGTTGCTGCGAGTTGCCGTACATCAGATGCCGGCCGGAAAAAAAATAAATAAGTAACCAAAAAAATAATAACACTTGCTGCTATTGAAGCAATGCTACTATAGCGTACTTTATAGGAGGGGCGTTTTATTTCACGGATGTTCTTTACTTCGCCGGGTAAAAACGCTTCAAACATATCTGCAACAGAACGCTTTATTGATTGACTGACCTCACTGTTCTTTACTTCATTTCGCATTTCTTCTTCTACTGTTTTAAATATATTAAATTCAGCAGAAAGCTCCCTGTTAATTGCCAGTTCAGATTCAAATTGCAAGCGCTCTTCCCGGCTCATTGCTCCTTTGAGGTACTGATCCATCTTTTGAAACCATTGCTCTTTCATAACATTACCAATTTAAATCTTTAAACTGTGAAGCTTGTTTGATCAGCGTAATCAGCCTTTTGATACACTTGAATCTTTTCACACATAAATATCCATATGTTATTTCGAGTTTTTCCGCTACTTCATCTAAAGACAGTTCGCTCCAGCAGAGGAGCAGCAGCTTCCTGCAGCTTTCACCAATTTCTGCCAGCTTCTCCTTTAGCAAAGCATTCCGTTCCTCCGCGATCATAAATCTTTCTGCCTGCTTTATACTGTCTTCGCCCATATCATTATATCCCTCCACATCGAAAGTTCTTACCATCCCCACCCTGTTTCTTTTTCTTAATTCATTCAGCCATTTTCTTTTGCAAACAAGTTTAAGAAAGGAATCGAAGGGGCATGTTAAGGTGTACCCCCGGGTTTTTGCCCTGTACATAATGGAATAAAGTGCATCCTGAAAAAGATCACGGGCATCCGCTTCAGAGCCGTTATTCTTCATTACCATCGCTTTAACTGAAAAATATTTTTGATACACCTCCTTTAGTAAGGTAGCATCATCATCTATAAAAGCGTCTATATATTTCTGATCCGGGTGCTGCATGTAATAATGAATGCTTGAAGCTATAAGGCGGTGCTTTATAATGTAATGAATTTACAAATTTTATCATTATAAAGAAAGGATTGCGGACAGCCTTTGTTCACAGTTACATAAAGCAGTAATGCAAAACCATGATCAGTTGCACAGCAGGTTTTATTTTAAAAATATTTAAAAATAGATGGTAATAAAAAATACTCCCTGGTGATATACTTACAACATCATTTGTTTTCTTTCCTATTAAAAGCAAACACATAATGAAATAATAGCAACCGCCTTCTACGCTTCCGGAAGTTTAGTTAAGCAATGCTTCTTTTTTAACCTTTAAAACGTACAATCATGTTTACGTTAAAGCACATTGCTTTGTCTGAATTTGACAAAAACAACAAACACCTGCAGGCTCTTTATAGTATATTTTCCGAAACGCTTAATAAATCATTAACGTATGAAGCGTTCCTTGTATATTATTTGCAACACCAACCGAGTTATATGGATATCAGTTTTATGCAGGAAGATAAAAAAACAATCGGATTTATATGCGTTACATTTTATAAACAGCAACTTGAAAATAAAATGTACACCATCTGCAGAGGAGCTATAGGAATTAAGGAAGCGTACCGGGGTGGCAGGTTACCCTGCAGGGAACTATGCATGAAATATATTCATTACAAGATTAAACATCCGATGGAGAATATGTTTGTAACCGGTTATATCGCCAATCCTATTGTTTACGCTATGATCTGCAAGCACTCATACGATGTGTATCCAAAGGCAGGTGCCCGCATACCTCAATCTATTAACAGGTTCAGGGATGAGATCATTAATTTTTATGGATTTAAGGAAAAAGTGATCGCGCCGTTTATTCTTAAAATTCATTTTCAGGTGAGCTTGTCTGAAAAGGATGAAGAAAGGATTTATTCAAGCAGGGACAAAAATGTAAAGTATTATATCAACCTGAATCCCGATTTTCAGAAGCAGGTAGGCATCTTAACGATTGTGCCGGTAAGCTGGTTTAATATTGCCGCAAGTGCCATAAAAATTATAATTACCAATCTCCTGAAAAAGTTCGTTGAAAAAAATAATGAAATAAAAAAATTAAGGCAATCTTTTGATATCTTATTCAAACCAATGTTAAAGAAAGTGCTGCCAACATTGCGGTGACCGGATTGCCGGTATAATACATTTTTTTAACGCAGAGAACAGCCGGAGGAGGAAACACAGAGTTCACAGAGAATCGGCTCTGTGAACTCTGTGTTTCCTCCTCCGGCTGTTCTCTGCGTTAAAAAAACACTTCAACTCGACACGTCATCTCATACTTAACTAAGATTACAATAATCCCTCGTGTCTCAAATGAAGGGCGGCGTCAAGAACAGACCGGAATTCTTTGCTGAAAAAATCCCTGGATTTAATAAGGAACCGTTTGTAATAAGTATCAACAGTGTGGGGAGAAAGGTTTAGTTCATTGGCAATCTCTGCCTGAGTGATATCCGGGTTATAGGCAAGCTTGCGGATGCATTGTAATTCATTAACTGTAAAAACTTTCATTTTCAAAAAGCAGGCAATAGCTTTTTGCATAATTTCTTTTTCTTTCTCTGTTTCTTTTTCGCCATTTGCGTTGATCATCCTGGGTTGCAATGCCTCCCCATTGTATTCACCTATAATGGTAAATTCATTTAAATAGGCAGTCAAGCGGTTGCCGGTATCGAATTGAAATGTTGAGGAGGTTTTTTTTGCCAATACATAATGCCCGTTGTAATGCTTTAAAGGAGTGAGTGAGGCAAAGCGTTGCACCATAAACTCCAGGGGATAAGCGCCCTTACAGAGTGTTTCATACAATTGCCTTGCTATCAGTAATAAGGACTGCTTTCTGCTGGGGTGCATTACCTGGTTCCAGTATTGTTTCAAAGAAAATTCTTTTTCTGAGTAACCAAGCCATTTTTGTATTCCATATACCTCTTGTATTTCAAAATTGAGCAGGTCAATCACGAAGAAAAATCGTTCACTTCCCAAAGTTTCTTTTAATAAATCAACTTCATGCTGTTGTTTTTCAAGGGGCACCACTTTCACCAGGGTACTGTGATCTTCTTTAAAAAAAGAAAGCACCTCATCCTTCAGCGTGTCAAAATCAATATCGGAAACCTTTAAAGTCATAAGCAGGTAAGCTTCTATAAATATACTCAAGCGCCTTTACATTCCGGTATATTAAGTATTAATAATCTGCTTAACGTCTTTGCTTACGTAGCGCTACCATTCTTCTTAAGGATTCATCATCAGTGATTTTTAAAAATGTACCCCGCAGGGTTACAAATAGTTGAAGTGATGCAGTATACTTTTAAGTCAGGTGATGATGCACCCCAGATATTAAAACCATAATCATGTTCCGGAGATCTTTTTGCAGAAATGAGCTACAGCCAAGGGCGCCCACATAATGCATTGATAAAAGTTATCAATCCTAAGATGAAATCATTGTCTTAAAAGTGTCAATTTTTTACCGACTCAAACCTTATCATATGTCAAAAAATTTTCATTCACAGAGACTTTACCTGATCGTTTCATTAATATCCATATTGTTTATAAACAAGGCACTGGCTCAGGGAAAAGGAAACGACTCCATACGGCGCCAGTGCGGTTCCGAGTTTTCATATGAAAAGCTGATCAATTCAAGCGATCAGTCTTTTGCCGGCCGCTACCGTAAGCTGGATCAGTTTACTAAAACTTATATTCAGACATTGCGTCAGCAAAGAAAGAACGGATTTGCAGGAGACCGTTCCTCTCCTATTGTTATACCAGTGGTAGTTCATGTGATTTATAATACTGCCGCACAAAATATTTCCAATGCACAAATACAAAGTCAGATAGATGTTTTAAACAGGGATTACCGAAAGTTAAACAGCGATGTTTCACTAACGCCGGGTGTGTTCAGCCCTCTAACTTCAGATTGTCTTATAGAATTCAAACTGGCTGTAAGGGATCCCAATTGTATGCCTACTAACGGTATCACCAGAACACCTACATCAGTTACCTCCTTTAGCGTACCCTCAGATGCACAAAGTACATCACTGGCATTCAACCCGATAAAATCCACTGCTGCCGGCGGGCATGATGCGTGGCCCAGGGATAAATACCTGAATCTTTGGGTAGGCAATTTAGCGGGCTCCATTCTAGGATATTCTTCCTTTCCAGGGTTTCCGGCGAATGTGGATGGGGTGGCAATCGATTATCAATATATGGGAACCACAGGAACAGTAACAGCCCCTTATAATTTGGGAAGAACAGCTACACATGAGATCGGGCATTGGCTGAATTTATTTCATATATGGGGAGATGATGATTATGCGGGCAGCCCGGTTGGACCATGTGCTGGTTCAGACCAGGTTGATGACACCCCAAATCAAAACAGTAGGCATTTTGGTTGCCCTCCTTTTCCCAGTATAAGCTGCAGTAATGGCCCTAATGGAGACATGTTCATGAATTACATGGATTATACAGACGACGCCTGTATGTATATGTTTACCATAGGCCAGTCAGAACGGATGGATGCCGCGTTATACGGGGAAAGATCCGCCCTGCTTGCATCCGATGGATTGGTGCCTGCTTCCGGTGTAATAGGGTCTACTGCTGATATCTTCATGCAGGATATGCCTGATGATATCGGTAACGAACCCAATACCATCTCACCCGGCATGTCTCAAAGCGAAGATATCTGGACCAGAAGACAAGATGATGGTACTACAAACCAGGAATATGAAGCTCCTATATACAGGCCTGTTGCTTCCGGGCTTCCCAATTATGTATATGTGCGGGTTCGCAACAGAAGTTGCACAGGGGCCAGCGTTTCCGGAACGCTTAAACTATACTGGGCAAATGCCAGCACCGGGCTTTCCTATCCCTCTCCCTGGGATGGCAGTGTTACCGCCCCTGCATTAATGGGAGGCAGTATCGGCGCAGGAACGCCTGTTACCGTACCGGCAGGAGGTTATCAAATAATCAAGTTCCCCTGGTATCCGCCCAACCCGGCAGATTATGCTGTTTTTGGCGATGGCAGTCATCATTTCTGCCTGTTGGCAAGGATTGAAACTACCTCATCCGCTCCATTCGGCATGACCTTTCCGGAAACAAATAACTTAGGAGAAAATGTCTGGAAAAACATTTCAGTAATAAATGAAGTTGTTGGGGGTAAGGAAAACGCAGTGCTTATTGTGGGTAATTTCAGTAAGGACAACCTGCCCATAAAAATAAACTTCAACAGTATCTGGACCGCAAAGCAGCAAAATTTTCTTCAGTATGGTAAAATAACGATTGACCTGGGGCCGGATTTATACGGAAAGTGGATACAAGCCGGTAAAAAATCTTTTGGCATCCGGGAAGTTGACAAGAATACCATCAGCATCGAAAATTGGAATGCCTGGATAGATGGGTTCAACTTCTCCCCTAAAGAGTTTTATGCTATTCACGTTAATTTTCAGTTCACGAAAAAAATCCCGTTTGGAGATTACAGGAAATTTGAATTTAAAGTGGAAGAACTTACAATTGATAAGAATGGAAGGGATATACCATTCGGTGGAGAAACATATATCATAAAAAGTTTAAAAGATTTTACCAGATCAACTGCTTCTTCATTAAATTTACTGGTAAAAGCCGTACTTCAGGGAGGTTACCAACCGGTAAATGGTTTAATGATAGACAGCTTACGGGCCAAAAACATCCTGCCTTTATCAACTCCTTACCCGGCATTGAACTTTATACCGGTTAATAATGAAGAAGCGGAGACAATTGATGGAGGTGTTTTGGATATCACCGGTCCCCATGCCATTACCGACTGGGTATGGCTTGAATTAAGGGATTCTACCCGGAATACTGCAGTAATAAGTACCCGTTCTGCATTGATAAGAAGAGACGGCTTTGTTGTGGACATGGATGGAATAAGTCCCGTATCATTCGAAGGCATACCGGAAGGTAATTATTATATCGCAATCCGGCACCGTAACCACTTAGGAGTAATGTCATCCGCCACATTATCCCTGCACCTGAATGACAGTACATTTTTAGATTTTACCAACCCTGATACACGTACCTATGGAAGCAACTCCCGTAAGAATGTAAATGGAGTAATGACCCTGTGGGCAGGCGACCCGAACAGAGACGGAAGCATTAAATACAACGGGGCAGCGAATGATAAAGTAAGCATTTTATCCAGAGTAGGATTGGTAAACCCTAATAATGTTTTATTTATGTATGACGGTGCAG
>CAXSIE010000109.1:7356-9942 GCA_964237295.1 uncultured Flavihumibacter sp.
GGAATGGTGAAATATAATGGAGCGCTCAATGACAAAAACCTCATCCTGAGTAACGTTGGGCTAACCACGCCAAGCAATATTATTACGCAACAATTGCCAAAATAAAAATTCATTTTATGCACACAATTAAAAAATTAGTAAGAAGCTGCATCCCGTTCTTTATTGGTATTTTGCTGGCCGCAACAGCATATTCCCAGCCTTATGAAATACGCGCAGTTAATAAAGGAATGGGTTTAATAGGAGTTGAAATGCGGGTAACCGGTGGAACAGCACCGGTTACCACAGATTTCATCACAGACATTCTCTTTGGTATTAGATGGAGCGCCGCACATGATATTGACTTGTCACCGGCATTTTCTACGCTTTACAACATACACAGATCAGGCACCCGCGCGCTGAAAGGCAGCTTTTACTTTCAAACGTTTTATGCTGAGTCCGTACCGTTTAATGTACCGGCAAACTGGGTTGTAAACAACTGGACAGAAATATTATCCATTTCTCAGAATGGAACGGGCACAGGAACAGGCCCCTTTGAGATCATTGAAGCGGGTTTTGATCCGTCATCGGACCCCAATATAGGAATCAATCTGGTGGATTATTCCCCTAGAATCAATGGCAGTGCCGATGAGACGATATTACCCGTGAAGTTGGCAACTTTTGAAGCAATCCCCGGTAACAGGAGTATAAAAATACAATGGTCCACAGTAAATGAACAAAACAGTAAAGGCTTTGAAGTGCAACGTGCCGAATTCGGAAACAACCAGCTTAGCAGGATCAGCTGGGTTGACAGCAAAGCAAAAAGCAGCGGTAACCAACAATATGAATTTATTGACAGGGATGTTTCTGCCAAGGTGAAATACTCGTACAGAATAAACCAGGTAGATTATGACGGCCGGTCTACTTACTCCCCATTAAAAACAGTGATATTAAATGACACTTATCAGGATCCTGTAAATATTTTACCCAACCCTGTTAGCAAAACGCTTCAGGTTCTTTTAAACTTTCCGGCAAATGAGGAAGTAGTGCTGCGGATTGTTGATATAAAAGGGTCGGTTATACAAACCCGGAAAGAATTTGCCGTTCCCGGAAAAAAGGTGGAGTTGAATACTTCCGGTTTAATGCAAGGACAGTATTTCGTTATCATTCAACATCCGGATGGATCGGTAACCTCCAGGCCATTTCAAAAAATAAAGTAAGATAACAACCTGGATCGTATTATACCAAGGGATGGTTTTGGTAGTTGTTTTTTAATAATGTTTAGTGATTGATAAAATATAATTTTATCAATCACTAAACATTATTTTTTTCCTGCCGGTGAATGCACTTTCCATATCTCTACAAAAGGATATTTGATAGCAGCTTATACTTACACAAGATCATGAACGTAGTTCAAGATAACACCGAAAAACAGTGCCTGTTTGCAAAGAACTTTCTGCTTCAATAAAACCGCCGTGGGCTTCCGCTATTTTCCATGAAATGGTAAGTCCTATTCCAGCACCGGCAAATTGCCTGCGTGTGTGAAGGCGTTCAAACATATTAAAAATCCTTTTCTTATCCTCCGAAGGAAAACCAACACCGTTATCGGTAAATGAAATGCATAGGAAAGGCAAATTCTGATCACCGGCTTTTGGCAGTTTCCCTTTTACTGTAACTATTTCAGCCGTTATTTTTATATAGGGAATATTATCGCTTACCTGAAATTTTAACGCATTATCAATGATATTATAAAACAGGTAATGAAGCATTTCTTTTGAACCATTGTATGCCGGCAAATGCGTTGCTTCAATAACCGCTTTTTTATCGGCAATCTTTTCACCAAGAGATGCCAATGCACTTTGCAAAATATTGTCTAATTCCAGAGGTACAAATCTTTCATCAAAGCTTGTAGTAGTTGAAAATGCCAGTATATCATCCAGCAACAAACTCATTTTTGTAAGAGAAGCCTGCATACGCCGGAGGCCCGCTTTGCTGTTATCCGATAATTTTTTACCGTCAGTCTGCACCAGCAATTCCAGGCCGGTGTATAACTTTCTGAAAGGTTCTTTAAGATCCTTGCCGGTTATAGTGGTAAAGATTGCCAGTTCGGCATTGGCCTTTTCGAGTTGTTCATACTTATTTTTGAGAGCGGTATGCAATTCTTGCAGTTCAAGTTCCGCTTTTATTCTATGAGATACATCATGCATTAAATGCATTACTCCTATTAAAGTGCCGTCTTTATTTTCGAGGGGAATGATATGCGTTTCATAAAAGCTTCTATGCTGAAAATCAGGGTTTGGAAACAGGAAAGATTTTTTTCCGTTCATAGCCATATGTAAAGCCTGCAAAAATTCACCGTCTCTCTCTATGTCAGGTAAAACTTCTATCAACGGCCTGCCAAGAATTGAACTTTGTGGTATTCCTGTTATGATCTCCGATGTGCGGTTCCAGGCAATGATCCGCCATTCCATATCTATTGCCATTACCCGGTCTATGCTGGCATCAACCAGTAAACCGTATAAGTCCATTGAAGGAAAAATTTTTGAGCTTTCTAACATAATGCACCGGCATTAACGACTTTTTGTTTTATTAAAGGATTTTGGTATCAAA
>CAXSIE010000109.1:9952-12950 GCA_964237295.1 uncultured Flavihumibacter sp.
CATCATTCAATTTAATATATATTTTTTTACTTAATTTTTATTTTAAAGGGATTTTTTATGCTAAGAAGAAGGGGAACCCTGGGAACGCAGACTCCCGTTTCAGGCACTAACACAACAGCCACCTAACCAAAATACAATGAATTAAAAATTTGAAGTATGTATTGATCAGGGTTATAAAAAATTATTATTAATTTGACCGGGTACATATTTTTCCACCATATCCCTCAGCGCTTTAATAGTAAAGGGCTTTTCCAGTGAATCATCTGCGCCCGCCAACCGGGCAGACCTGTGGATATTCGGGCTGGCTGAAAGCATTATAACGGGTACATGCCTGGTTCCGGCTTTGCTTTTTAAAAACCTGCAAATATCAAGGCCATCAACTCCTGAAAGCTGTTTATCGAGAATATAGATATCCGGTACTATAGATTCTTCTTTTAAAATACTACTGCCATTGTGATAAATAGAGACCTCATAGCTTTGAGGAGAAAATATTACTTTGAATGCTTGCTGCACACCCGGATCATCATCAATGATTATAATTCGCTTCATCAATTGCCTTTGTTATTATAAGGAAGTATAAAAGGTACCTGCATCTTCTTTACTTTCTACATAGATCGTTCCGCCATGACGCTTTATAATTGCCGCACTGATGTATAAACCTAACCCCATGCCCGGATAGGTTTGTATTTTAGGATTGCTTACACGAAAAAAGCGTTCAAATACATTGCTTATCAAAGATTCAGGAATGCCGATGCCACTATCTTGTATGCTTACTTTAACACCCGCAGACGTTTCTTCCGATACGATAATAATTTCTCCGCCGCCTGGTGAATATTTAATTGCATTAGATATTAAATTGATAAGCACCTGGCTTATACGCTCCTTGTCTGCCGTTATCAATTGTATGGGCGCAGGCCGGAATATAAACTGATGTATCTGTGAGATGCGCTGCAATTCTTCCATACGATCTGCAATCAAAATATTAAGGTCGAATTTTTCGAATTGGAGTGAAAGCTTGCCTTCTGCAATTTTAGTAGTGTCAAGCAAATCGCTTATAAGTTCGCCCAGCCTGTTTATCTGCCCATTAAGCTTGCTTATCAGTTCCGTGTTTCTCTGATCATTTGCTTTTTCAAATGTTTCCTGCAATACTTCAGCATACACTTTTATACTGGTTACCGGTGTTTTTAGTTCATGGCTTGCTATAGCAATAAATTCATCTTTTTGCTGCTGGAGCAATTTCTGTTCAGTAATGTCGATTATAAACTGCACCCCTTCTTCCTCACTTATCCGGGTTGATGAAAATAAGGCCCACCACCGCGTACCATCTTTACGTGTATATTGCTTTTCATGCGGAGCAGTACGGCCATAGGATAAAAATTCTTCCGTTACTTTCAGCAATTGAGGCATAAATTCTTCCGGTGCCAGGTCATTCCATTGCACCTGCCCGTTCATCAGGTCTTCACGGTTATATCCGCACATATGCAGGAAAGCATCATTGGCACCGGTTATCTGTCCGTTAGATTTAAAAAAAATCACCCCGACCGTTTCAATGGAAAAAGCTTTCTTTAACCTTTCCTCTGATTTTTTTAATTCATCTTCAGCCCTCGCACGTTCAATACGCTGATACATACGGGGAGCCAGTTCCTTCAATAATTCTATTTCGTATTTAGGCCAAGTGTACGCTTCATTATGTGTTAGCATTATTGCAAAAAGTAAACGCCCGTTAATTGCGAACGGAGCAATTATCAGGGCGCCTGTAAGCTGTATTGAATGGTCACTGCCAGGTTCAGCAATGTTCGATACAGTGTTCAGATCATTCACTATAACCATTTCACCGGCCCTTTGCAAGGCAAGCCATTTTTCATTTGCATAATAAGATAACCGCTTCTTACCAAACGAACTTTCACCGGATTTGTGATTATCATAAATACCGGTTATTTCATTTTTCTCTTCATCTACTTCCGCAAAAGTTACTCCTGCCGCATTAAAGTGGCTTTTCATTTTATTACCCACTGCCTGCAAGATATCAGCGGTAGTAACAAACCGGTTAAAATCATCATTAACTTCCACTAAAAATGCCGCGTTCAGTTCCCGGTATTTATGTTCGGATATATTATTGAAAAAAACAGCCACCTGGTGTTTAGCGGGTTCGCCTATCCGCATGGCATATGCTTCAAACCATCCCTTAAAAGGCAAATTATGAGATTCGAATTCAAAGCGTACCGACCTGCCGCTTAAGGCTACATCGCTATAAATTTTAATAGAACCAAATTCAACTTCCGGGATGACGTCACTGATGGGCTGCCCGATAATTTTTTTTGATAATCCTGTCTGTTCAAAAAAAGCGTCGTTAGCATCCAGGTATGTTGCATTGTGCGCGGTTTGGTTGTTATCAAAAATTATTTCAAGAATACAAAATCCTTCGTCAATAGAGGAGAGTACCGTGCGGTATATTTCTTCTGATTGCTGTAATGATGCTTCGGCCTGTTTTCGTTTGGAAACATCAATAAAAGTAACTACCACCCCATTGATATGGTCTTCGGCAGTGCGGTAGGGTAATACGCGCATAATAAAAATGCGCCCGTCGGCCGACTTAACTTCATGCTCTATAATGGTAAGTTTTTCCATAACCTTTTCAGCATCCTCCATCAACCCGTTGTACTCCAGGCGGTGTGTGATATCTGAAAGCGGCCTTCCATGGTCTGCGGGGATTAAGTTGAAGATTTCACGTATTGCTGGAGTAAACATGGCAATACGGAAACTGCGGTCAAGGAAAATAGTGCCGATGCTGGTGGAATTAATCAGATTCTGCAGGTTGTTACTGTTAATACTGGTTTCTTCGATCTTGACTTTCAGCTCCTGGTTTACGGTTCTTAATTCCTCGTTCATGGATTGCAATACCAGGTCTTCCACGCCCACTTTCACCGGCACATTCGTAATGATCGTCGTCAGCCGTTTGCAAAGTTCCAGTTGGGCCACATTTGCCAGAACGTTTTCC
>CAXSIE010000110.1:0-4785 GCA_964237295.1 uncultured Flavihumibacter sp.
ATAAAGAAGGGTTACTATCCACAGGGGAATACCACCATTAATCATTGGAAAAATACGGTAATCGGGTGAAACAGCGGTAGTAGCTACTGCAACGGCCATTACAGAAGCGTTTGCTCCAAAAAATATAGCTTCAGGAATTCGGGGCTGTAATGCAGGAAATATCTGATAGGATAAAACATAAAAAAAGGCGCCTGCCAATCCTCCATAAAGATAAATCGGTATCAGTTTCCTGTTACCTGTCAGATCCTGTAAAATATAACCAAAGGAACCTAAAAACAAAACATTACCTAATAAATGAAAGAATGACTCATGAGTGAACATAAAAGTGAGCACAGTCCAGGGCCTGGTACCTAACTGGGTAATATCGGCCGGAAGTGTAAACCATAAAAATATATTTTTTTGATAGGCATCTGTGTTCATACCTGAAATCAGGTAGATAACAAAAATAAACTTCAGCAGTACAAAAAGAACAGTATTTAAAATAATCAGGTTAATCAGGGCATTTCCATCCTGCCCTAATGATATCCTGTTACGACTTTTTACTTCCCTCACATTCATTGTATTTATATTACTATTTATTTTTATCTAATTTACAACAGAACGGTCAGACTGATCAATTATGTATGCGATAAAATAAGTTGTCGACTGCTATTGGTCGTCGGTTATCCGCCATCAGTAGGAAACTTATCCGGCTTTGATCCCCTGATAGCTGGAAAGCACACTGCCGGCAGCAAATTTAATAACCAGTTCATAATTAACATAAGAGACTAATAAAAGGTCTTTCGATTGGTTTTGTTCCAGATCATTACAAGCACCAGGCCGGCTAAAGCTCCTCCTATATGGGCCCAATGCGCTACATTATCATCCATTCTGGGTGATATTGCACTAAACACATCCATTAATATTAAACCCGGCATCAACCATTTTGCTTTAATAGGTATAGGAATAAAATACAGGTATAACGGTGTTTCCGGAAATAGATAAGCAAAGCCGGCAAAAACACCCATAATTGCCCCTGAAGCTCCAATGGCGGCGCCGTTTGAAAATATAAGATGTGTAATTCCGGCAACCAATCCACAAATCATATAAAATTGAAAAAAGCGTTTGGGTCCCCAATGGTTTTCAAGGATGCTGCCAAACATCCATAAGCCGAACATATTAAAAACTATATGCCATATACCTCCATGCATAAACATATGAGTAACAAGCTGCCATACCCTGAAATATCCTGATCCTAAAGGCTGTAATGCAAACAAAGGTTCGAGCGAATAGCCTTGCTGGGCAAAAACAAATTGTGCCAGAAATACCACCACGTTGGCAATAATCAAGTTTTTAACTACGGGGGGTACTGAAGTTCCAAATCCGAATTGTGCCATTCCAATTTATTTTAAATATAAAATTAATGTTATTGTGCCAAGCTTTCTTTTAATTACTATCAAATGGAAGAATAGCGTGGTAAACGATCCGCTGCCAAGATAGACTTTGGTCAGATTTTGTTTCTTAATTGTAACTGTACCACATTTTCAATATGCTGTGTATGCGGAAACATGTCTACAGGCTGAATTTTTGTAACAACATATTTTTCATCAAGAATATTAAGATCTCTTGCCTGAGTAGCGGGATTACAACTTACATACACTACTATTGGAGCCTCCATCTCTACAATTTTTTGCGTTAACTTTTCGTGCATGCCAGCTCTTGGGGGATCTGTTATTATAACGTCTGGTTTACCATGTTGTTCAAAAAAAGCATTTCCGCAAACATCTATTACATCGCCTGCAACAAAATGTGCATGGCTGATGCTGTTCAGGGCCGCATTTTCATAAGCATCCGCAATTGCTTCTTCAATAACTTCTACCCCTATTATTTTTTTTGACTGCCTGCTCAGGAAAATTCCGATGCTTCCTGTGCCACAATAAAGATCATACAGGATCTCATTACCGGTGAGTGCTGCAAATTCTCGGGTGATTTTATATAAATTTTCACCCTGGTAAGTATTTGTTTGAAAAAAAGACTTTGGACCTATCTTGAATTGAAAGTCCTCTAACGTTTCTATAACATAGCTGTTACCCGAATAAAGTTGGGGTTGAAGGTCATAAATGGTGTCATTCCACTTAGGATTGATTGTATAAAATAAACTGCTTATTGCTGGTACCGTTTGAAGTAACATATCCAGCAACTTTTTTCGTTCCCCCACATCATCATATGCAAAGCAGAGGTTTACCATAATCTCGCCTGTTCTGCAGGTTCTTACTATAAGGTTACGCAACCACCCCTGATGTTGTTTAATATCATAAAAAGTGTAGCACTGCTGATGAGCGAATTCACGTATACAATTTTTTCTCAGGTTTACAGGTTCCAGCATCAGGTGACAGGTGTTGATGTCAACCACTTTGTCAAAAATACCGGGAACATGAAAACCAAGTGCGTTTTCCTGTGGTATGATGCCATCACTGCTGATTTCCTGTTGCAACAGGTAGCGGCGGTTACTGAAAGTAAATTCCAGTTTGTTGCGGTAACGCCTGGATGGTGAAGCGCCAAGAATTTGTGCTACAGGCGGAAGTTGCACTTTGCCGATCCTGCGCAAATGCTGTTCTACTTCATTTTGTTTGTACAGTAATTGTTTCTCATATGGCAGCATTTGCCATTTACATCCGCCGCAAACACCAAAATGTTCGCAGAAAGGTGCTATCCTGTCTTTGGAATACGTATGAAAGTAAACGACCTTACCCGAAGCCCAGTCCTTTTTTTCCTTGATCAAACGGATGTCTACAATATCGCCGGGCACCGCTCCTTCTATAAAAATCACTTTCCCGTCAATCCTGCTGATTGACTTTCCTTCTGCTGCATAATCTTCCACTAACACATTTTGTAATACCGTCAGCTTCTTTCGCATCGTGCAAAAATAGGATTGAAAAAACAAATGAGATTACCAGTGTCGTGTCTGGCATAAATGTTATATTGATGCTATGAGCCTTCAGGAGAAAATGAATAACTGATAGCCATACCTTACTTCAATCTTGCGGCCCAGTCATCCATTTTGTTTTCTACCACTTCAAGTGGCATGCATCCGTCTTTAAGAAAAGCATCATGGAAAGCTGAAACATTGAAAGCAGCGCCCAAGTCTTTTGTGTACCTGTTTCTCAGTTCCCGGATCTTCAATGCTCCGATTTTATAACTTAAAGCCTGGCCGGGAATTGCCATATATCGTTCAATTTCAGCTGTAGCTCCTTGTTCACTAATGGCTTCATTATCCATCATATATTTAATCGCCTGTTCGCGCGTCCAGCCTTTCTGATGGATGCCCACATCAACTACTAAACGTATGGCCCTGTGAATTTCGTCTCCAAGGGCTCCCATGTACTGATAGGGATCTGTATAAAGACCCAGCTCCCTGCCAAGGGATTCACAATAAAGCGCCCACCCCTCACCGTAAGCGCCATACCAGCTAAACCGCCTGAATTTTGGCAGGCTGTCATTTTCCTGTTGTAAGGAGATCTGGTAATGATGACCCGGGATCGCTTCATGCAAAAAAAGCGATTCCATTCCTGAGGTGGTATTGAATTTTGCAGCATCCAGAATGGGAATATAAAAAATGCCGGGACGGCTGCCATCCGGGGAACCCTGGTTGTATTCTGCACTGGCGCTGGCGGCACGGAATGCCTCGGTTTGCCGGATCTCAAAAGGTGTTTTTGGAACCCTTCCAAACATCTTATTTAAATTCGGACTGATCGTTTTTTGAATTGCTTTAAAAGCCGCAAGCACTTCACCTGATGTTTCAAAAGGCATGAACTTAGGATCGGTTTTCATAAACTGAAAAAAAGAGTCCAGGCTGCCTGTATATCCTGTTTCAGCTTTCGTTTTTTCCATATCATTACGGATGCGCTTTACTTCTGAAAGACCAAGGTTATAAATTTCATCAGGTGTTTTATTGGTAGTGGTCCAGTATCGTATCAGGTAGCTGTATCTTTTGCTGCCGCCAGGTAATGCGGAAAATCCTGATGAGGACCTCGCTTTTGGAAGGTATTCATCTTGTAAAAAATCAGCCATTTTTTTGTAGGAAGGAATTATCGCTTCGGCCACCATTTTTTTATAAGCATCTTTTAGCCGGTTTTTATCGCTGTCTGAAAAGGAAACAGGAAATTTATTAACAGGCTCGTAAAAAAGGCTTTTAACCGGATCACTGGTTTCCATTGCCCTCATTTGCGGTATCATTTTTTCAACCAATATTTTCGGCAAAACGATTCCTGAAGCAATTCCTTTCCTGAAGTAAACAATGGCGGAATCTGTCCAGGCAGTATATTCTTTCGCACGGCTTAACCAGTCGTCATAATTTTTAACTGTTTTGAACGGTTGGTTTCCGTCTCCGCTACCTAATTGCCCCATTGTAAGTGGTAATCCGCCAAACTGGTTAAAAGGCATATTATTATCCGGAAAATCAAAGCCCTGAAGGCTTATTTCCATTTCTCTTTTAAAAATGTCATAACTGATCCGGTCGTTTTCTATCAGTTCTTCTCTTTTGTATTGAGCTACTTTGTTAAGATAATCCTTGAAAAAGGATTTTAGTGTGTTTTGGTAACTTACAGTGAAATCTACAGGTAACCTGTCATTATAACGATCATCGCCATTTGAAGTGGCTTCCAAAGGAAAAAGCTTCATTCTCTCTTCATAGTAATTGTTGAAAAGAGCATTCAGTTGTTTATTTTCAGTGACGGGTTTATTATGAGGCGTTAGTTTACAGGAATGTACGAGTAATAATAAACAACTGATCAGAAAAAGGTTTCG
>CAXSIE010000110.1:4795-10228 GCA_964237295.1 uncultured Flavihumibacter sp.
TTTTTTGTTTATTGAATAAAGCTAATCAAGATTTTACTATTGCCGGTTAATGAATCATCTAACAATCATTAATGACTGTACCATGAAAACGGTAATCAATTATACATCCGGAGTTTACCGATTATTTAAAGTTACAGATAGTACCTGATCTCCAGGATATCCCAAAACGTAGAAAGTGTTCAACAAATAATGTTATATAATAAATTTTCAATTTGTTATTAAATGAAGATAAAGTTTTAAAATATGATATATTAAGTATGTTGTTGTACTTAAACTCAGAGAATTCTGGCATGTTTTATGTTTGGCAGAGATATTGAATAAAGTGTATTTACGATTACGTTACACACTTTTTAACATTAAAAAATACATTATGAAAAGCATCCTTTTTGTAGCTTTGTTAGTAATTGGTTTTGCATCATGTGATACTACTTCTACAGCTACAGGCTCCGACACTCAGGCAGACAGTTCTATGAACAGAACGTCAACTGATCCGGCTACTCCAGGTACCACCGGTACTTCAACTACTGATACTTCAATGAATAAAACCGATACTTCAACTACTAAAAAAGATACATTACCTAAATAGTAACGTTATTTATAGTATATAAAAAAGGCCATTCTAATGAATGGCCTTTTTTTGTATCAGGTATCAGGAAATGCTTCCCTGATTTGAAATGCCAGCTAATTGTTTGTCCACATGGCAAAGTAATTGAATAAATAATTGTAATTCCATTTCAATAAATCACATTTCAATAAACCATAAAATGCATTTATGAAAAATATTATTTTTTTAGCGCTGATAAGCTTTGCTGTTGTTGCCTGTGGCGATAATGCAGCAGGTACTTCAAAACAAGCATCAGACTCCGCTGCGTCAAATACCGGATCGGCAGCTACCCAGCCACTTCCGAGTTCAAATACTTCTATGGATACCAGTGCTGTTCAGGGAAAAGGGACAGATAAGATTCCTTCCCGCACGGGCACCACAGGTCAGGGGAATACAACCGTTACCGGAGCTGCCACGGGTTCTCCCAAGGGTACCGGAAAAGATACTACTAAGTGATTTTAAAATGGCATACTATATTTTAATTCGACCTATTTTTTAACCACGAAGAAAGAGCCGGAGAAAAGAAGAGGTTGCACAGAGAAATCTATCTGTGTAACCTCTTCTTTTCTCCGGCTTTTTCTTCGTAATTAAAAAAAACACTAACAAGTGTAGCTACTCTCTTTCAATACGTAACTTCACACTTAACTTTAGCACAAAAGAAGTGGCATTATTTTTATATTAAGCTGAAGGTTCTTTTTTTAAGTTTCATTTAAATCTCAAGTATTATGTTATGGCAAGGCAGGGAAGGCAGTTCTAATGTTGATGATCGCCGCGGAGTGTCTGGTGGTGGTCTTGTAGCAGGAGGAGGAGTTGTAGGTGTAATCATTCTATTGCTTAATTTTTTTCTTGGCGGAGGCGATGCATCCCAGCTCCCACAGGTATTACAGCAAGGTACACAACAAGGCGGACAGATGAATCCTGAAGAAAAAGCCGCCGATGATAAAAGAGCCGATTTTGTAAAGGTAGTATTGAAAGATACTGAAACTATCTGGGGTGAGATCTTTCGTCAGAAAGGCCAGAATTATATAAATCCTCAAATGGTTTTATTTACACAAAGTGTTCAGTCTGCATGTGGAAACGCGAGTGCGGCCACAGGTCCTTTTTATTGCCCGGGAGATCAAAAACTTTATATTGATCTTTCTTTTTACCAGGAACTAACAGAACGTTTTAATGCGCCCGGCGACTTTGCCATGGCTTATGTAGTGGCGCATGAAGTTGGGCATCATATCCAGACTTTACTGGGCACCTCAGAAAAAGTAGCCCGGCTGCGCTCGCAAATAGGTGAACGCGCGTACAATAAATATTCAGTAATGGTAGAACTGCAGGCCGACTTTTACGCCGGTGTATGGGCGCATTATGAAAAAAATCTTACCACCGCCGATAAAAGAAGCGTACTGGAAGAAGGTGATATTGAAGAAGCATTGACAGCGGCCAATGCTATCGGCGATGATCGTCTGCAGCAGGAAGCTCAAGGACAGGTAGTGCCTGATTCTTTTACACATGGTACTTCAAAGCAAAGAATGTATTGGTTTAAAAAAGGGTATGATAGTGGAGACCTTGCGCAAGGAGATACATTTAATGCACCGGATCTTCAAAGATAACCCGCTTCAATGGAAGGCCCTTCGTTAGTAATACTTAAAGAAGAAACGCTGTTATTCAAAGAACAGGAGGTTCTTGAAGCCAAAGGATATGCAAAGATCGACCATGAAAGATTGCTCCATAATAAAGTTACCGGTATTAAAACCTGGGGTAAACATTATTTAATCTGCTTTAAAGGATTTACGCTCAGGATTCATTTTATGTTGTTTGGCAGTTACCGCATTAACGATCCGAAAAAGGGAAAAAATGCGAGTATCAGTCTTAAGTTTAACAATGGAAATTTTGATGGTTACATTTGTAAGGTAAAAATGCTGGAAGGTAAGCTTGAAGAAATGTACGATTGGTCTCTGGACATGCTTTCACCCGAATGGGACCCTCAGAAAGTAAAAAAATTATTGTTGCAATATCCTGCAGACAGTTTTATTGGTGATGTATTGCTTGATGCAAGTTTGTTTTCCGGTGTTGGCAATATCATTCGTAATGAAGTTTTGTACCGCGTTAGAATGCATCCCGATTCAAAGCTGGGAGCCATACCTGCACGAAAGCTCACTGCTATGATAAAACAAACCCAGGTATACAGTTATGATTTTTTGAAGTGGAAGAAAATAAACCAACTGGCAAAACACTGGGAAGTATACACTAAGAAAGAATGTCCGCTTGGCCATCCAATTTTAAAAGAATACACCGGCAAAACCAAAAGACGAAGTTTTATATGTGAGCAATGTATGGTGAGGTATAATGATTAATTTTAATGATTAACGATTAATTGAATTTATTAAGCTCTCATAATAATCATTGATGACTAATCATTAATTAAAACGTTTTTACCATTTCAGAACATTCTTCTTCCGCTTCTCCGATTGCTGTTTTATAACGGACGATCCGGCTTCCGATCATTAAAATACAAAAGCTTGTTACTGCACAGGTTGCCATTACAACCGTCATAGGCATAGCACTATGATTATTCATCCAGCTAACAATAGCTGAAGCCAATGCGCCGATGCTCATTTGTATGCCGCCCATTAATGCAGACGCGCTGCCGGCATTTTTGCTGAAAGGCGCCAGCGAAAGCGCTGAAGTGTTAGGAAATATAAAACCCTGACAGCATAGAAAAATAAAGATCAAGCCCACCGTACCGAGTACTCCAAGCCAGCCGTTTATAGTGGCTATTAAAAAAATAATTCCGGTAACTGATTGGCATACCAGGGCGCCTGTAACAACCTGTTCACTCTTTAAGCCTTTACTTAAAAGAAAAGTATTGAGTTGGCTTGACGTAATAAGGCCGCCGGCGATGGTGGCAAAGATCCAACCGTATTGCTGTGCGGTAACTTTATACAATTCCATAAAAACATAGGGAGATCCCGCTATATAAGCATACAAACCGGCGCTTGCAATAGATCCGGTTAGCACGTACGTGTAAAATTGTGGTTGTATCAGTATAGCAAAAAAGTTGGTTACTATTGATTTCGGCCTGAGTGAAAGGGAAGTGTCGGGCGGCCTGCTGTCAGGTAGTATAAAATGAACTCCTGCAAGAATTAATACTCCTATTGCAGTAAGGATAACGAAGATATAATGCCAACCAATAAATTCGCTTAAATAACCGCCTGTAGTAGGCGCTATCATGGGTGATACACCTACTACCAGCATCAGTAATGCAAAAACTTTTGCATTTTCGCTGACAGGGAAAATATCCCTTACCATTGCCCTTGAAGCAACCATACCGGCGCATCCTCCCAAAGCCTGCAGGAAACGCAGTGCTATTAATATTTCCACTGATTTTGCCAGGGCACATCCAATTGAAGCAAGGATGTATAATGATATGCCAAAGTATAACGGATTCTTTCTACCATAACGATCAAGCAGCGGCCCATATAATAACTGCCCGAATGAGATCCCGATAAAAAAACTGGATAGGGAAAGAGAAACATTTGCTACCGTTGTATGCAGGTCTTTGGCAATAGCAGGAAATCCCGGTAAATACATATCTATTGAAAACGGACCTATGGCAGAAAGTGTTCCCAATATAATAATCATTAAAAAATACCTCTTTGAAGTCATGCTTTAAGTAGGCAAAAGTAGCGGATTAAACTTAGAGAAAATACTATTAGGACTGGTAGTAAAATTAAATGAGGCTGCTTCGGTGAAAACAGCCTCATTTGATTTTCAATAAAAAATAAATAAATAAACAGCACTACTACCTGATAAAGCTTAGCAGATCCTCATTCAACCTTTTCCGCTCCGTAAAATAAAGCCCGTGCGGCGCACCTTCATAAACAATGTAGTCGGCATTTGTTAAAATTTTTGCCGTTTGATCGCTGCTTGATTGTATAGGCACTGTTTTATCACTATCACCATGAATGATAAGTGCAGGAACATTTATTTTTTTAACGTCCTGTCTGAAATCGGTTTCAGAAAAAGACCTTGCACAATCCAGGGTTGCTTTGGGAGAACCGAGGGAAGCAAGCGTAAGATTCCATTGGAGGTATGCTTCGCTTACAGGATGACTTATCACACCTACACCAAAAAATTGTTTACCAAATCCCTCCAGAAAATCGGTACGATTGTCTTTGAGCTTATCTGTAATTTTTGTAAAAACTTCCGGGTCAACACCATCCGGATTGTCGTTTGTTTTTAATAAATACGGCAACACAGAACTTATCAATACTACTTTTGAGATACGTTCGCCACCATACAAACCAAAATAACGCGCTACTTCTCCACCTCCCATTGAAAAACCAACAAGGGTTACATCCTTTAAATCCAGTTCATCCAGAACTGCTTTAAGGTCTCCGGCCAGCGTATCATAATCATAGCCCGCCCATGTTTTGCTTGATTTTCCAAAACCTCTTCTATCATACGCTATGCAACGCAGCCCATGCTTTGGTAAGTCCGTTAACTGGTATTCCCACATTTCATGACTCAAAGGCCAGCCATGAATAAATACAACCGGTTTTCCACTGCCCCAATCTTCATAATAAAGACTGGCAGGAGAAGAAGAATTATTAGAATGAATGTAACTCATACTTAATTTTTTTAAATGATTTAGTACTTATTCTCTAAGTGCTTCAAAAATTAGTCCACCGGTTTGTAATCTGTAGTATCTTGTTGCACGGGTAATTGATTTGTTTGCACCTGCTTTTGGTTTGTTAAAAAATGTAAAGAAATGCCTATCCATCCTATCCAGAAAAGATATACTCCTATATGAAAACGTTCCCCAAGCAGGTGATGCG
>CAXSIE010000110.1:10238-12602 GCA_964237295.1 uncultured Flavihumibacter sp.
CATACGTAAAATACAAGCCTGTTAAGGCAAGAAAGCATGCAATGCTCAGGAGGTTTCTCGCCAGCTTCAAAGGAAATCTCTTTTGGATGTACCTATGTAAAAAGAATAAAGCGGTTAATGCAATAAGTATGAGCAATGCACCTTTCCACCATATTTTTAAAAAATTATATTGCCTGTAAAATAAGCTCATCCCGGCCCGGCCTATCAGGGATGCTTTAGACATTAAGTATCCTGATACAATCGAAACAATTAATAAAAACATTGCTACACCTTTACTGCCTTTCATATTAAATTAATTTGAGCAGCAAAATAAACAAGGTTAATGCTAATGAAGAATTTTAAATTCATCGAAATAATGCTCGGCTGCTTTTTCAGTAATGATGTTATCAACCCGTGCTTTCGGCGGACCTTGTTTACACCACTCAATAAACTGTTGCAGTTGCGCTTCAGTGCCACGAGCCATAACCTCCACATGATGTTCCGGTGTATTTTTAATCCAGCCGCTTATTCCGATTTCAATCGCTTTTTTTCTCGCTGAAACGCGATAAAAAACACCTTGTACTTTTCCCTGTATGATAAGATGAAGAGTGGCCATAATATGAAAATACAAAAAATAATTTCGGATGGCATCGTGATTGCCAGCATTCCGTGTAAAAATTGAGCCTGTTACTATAATTAATTTCATTACTCTCTTACTTAATGCTGGCAGCTCACTCCAAAGCAATATTGCCTATATTGAACACTGGAAATGAAAATTACTTATGTCAAAACGTACAAGAGCGGTAATCAGTCTCATTTTTGTAATGTTTGTTTGGGGAAGCTCCTTCTCAGTAACCAAAATGGCAGTGGCGGCATTGCCGCCGGTTTATTTTGCTTTTCTCCGGTTTAGCGTTGCTTCCATAGTTTTAATACCATTCTTATTGAGTAAAAGTAAAAAAGCAGTTGAAAAAGTTCCACCCCTGATTATTATATTGATGGCATTAACCGGGATAACATGCTATTATATCTTCTTTAATTTTTCCCTAAGGTACACTTCAGCTTCAATGGGCGCTTTGCTGGAAGGATTCATTCCCATTAATATTGCCCTGCTTGCTGCAATTTTTTTAAAGGAAAAATTAAGATCAATACAATTAGCAGGAATATTCATTTCCGTTGCCGGTGTAATTCTTGTTGGTTTCATTAAAATTTCTGTGCAAAATGCGCCCGATCCCTTTACAGGCAACCTGCTGATGATAGTCTGCATTTTTCTATGGGCTGTTTATACCATTCTTTCAAAAAAACTGGCTTTGTCTGATCCTTTGACGGTTATCACCTATACAACCATTACAGGTACGCTGTTTTTATTGCCTGCAGTATTGGTAGAATTAAATAACAAACCCTGGCCTATGCCTTCACTTTCGGGATGGATGGCAATAATATATCTTGGTGCCATTGGTTCTGCCTTGTGCTATTTTTTGTATAGCAAGGCATTGGAGCATTTAAGTGCCGCGCAGGTAGGTAATTTCCTGAACCTGGACCCGGTAACCGGGGCTGGATTGGCGATAATTTTTCTTCACGAAAAAATTCTGCTATGGCAGATAGCAGGCTGTGTGCTAATACTTACCGGGGTTTGGTTAAGCACAAAGAATGCCGGTAAGGTTATAGGATTCGTTGATTGAACCACGGCGGCAGGGAGTCACAGCCAGTCATAAATATTTTCTAACACTTCCTTACCTCATGCGCCGGCTTCGTAACTTCGTAGCATGCTTGAATACGATTATTTAAAAGGACTGAATGAGCCTCAGCGGGAAGCGGTATTGCATACCGACGGGGCGATTATGATTGTGGCGGGAGCGGGGAGCGGAAAAACCAAGGTGCTCACTACCCGTATCGCACATCTGATGAATCATTGCAATGTGGATGCGTTTAATATACTTGCCCTTACTTTTACCAATAAGGCTGCTGCGGAGATGAAAGAGCGGGTTGAGAAGATCCTGGGTAATAACGAGGCCCGCAATCTTTACATAGGCACTTTCCATTCTGTGTTTGCAAGGATACTGCGTACGGAAGGTCCCCGGCTTGGCTATCCCAGCAACTTTACGATCTACGATACCGATGACGCAAAAAGCGTAGTTAAGACAGTGGTAAATGAAATGAACCTGGACGATAAGCATTATAAAGCCAATTTGATATACAACCGTATATCGGCGTCAAAAAATGCTTTGGTGGGTCCGGCAGAATATGCCAATGATTATTATATCCAGCAGGAAGACATACGCAGCAACCGCCCGGCAATAGCTCAGATTTATGATGCTTATGCAAAACGCTGTTTCAAGAATGGCGCAATGGATTTCGATGACCTTTTGCTGAACATGTTCAAGCTGC
>CAXSIE010000110.1:12618-12870 GCA_964237295.1 uncultured Flavihumibacter sp.
ATAAATACCAGTATAAGTTTAAATATATCTTAATTGATGAGTACCAGGATACCAATCCGGCTCAATACGAGATCATCAAATTGCTGGGTGCCATGCACGAGAATGTGTGCGTTGTAGGAGATGACGCGCAAAGTATCTATAGCTTTCGTGGCGCTACTATTCAGAACATCCTGCAATTTCAGAAAGATTATGAAGATGTGAAGATTATTATGCTGGAGCAAAATTATCGCAGCACACAAAGCATCCTTAATG
>CAXSIE010000111.1:0-231 GCA_964237295.1 uncultured Flavihumibacter sp.
GGAAAATCGCAAGATCGAAATAACTGCTTACCGCTGTATGTATGTTCAAGCGATCAGGTTTCCTTCGTAACCTTTGACATACATTCAAAACGCTATAATAACCTGTTAACCCAACAACATCGATTGCGAATTGACTCAGGTTTTGTAACTATGCTAACATACAACAACATACTCCGCTGGATGGAAGAACATTTATTATCATGTCCTTTCAAAAAGTATTTGCATATTGAT
>CAXSIE010000111.1:291-1298 GCA_964237295.1 uncultured Flavihumibacter sp.
GTTGCATGGCATTGTTACATGGTGATCTTAATGCCAGCCTGGCATTGTATCCTGCAACGATACCGATTTTAATAATGATTACATTTACTGCCCTGCATCTTAAACTTAAATTCATTTATGGAGCAGCCCTTATAAAATATTTACAGTTATTTATAGCAATTGTAATAGTGGTATTTTATATTTACAAGGTAATACACCATAAAATAACAACTTAATGGAAAATAGAAACGAATTCCTCGAAAATCAATACAGTGGTAATACGCCGACTGCGCTGCCTAATTCAACAGCAGTGCTGGTATTAGGTATTGTATCTATAGTATTTTGCTTTTGTTACGGGGTGGTCGGATTGATATGTGGTATCGTGTCATTGGTTTTGTATTCGAAAGATAAAAAGTTGTACGTGCAAAATCCGCAGGTTTATACACTGTCATCTTATAACAACCTGAAAGCGGGACGTGTGTGTGCTATAATAGGATTGATTCTTTCAGCCATTTTCGTTGCTATTATTCTTGCATTTGCGATTTTCTTCGGCATGGCTTTTTTCACCAATCCGGAACAATTTTTTGATCATATTCGTTGAAGGGTGTGGTGTTAAATCTGATAAGTGTTTTTATAAAATCCTACCGATTTTCAGTGGCATTTTATAAGGTTTTTAAATACTTGTTTAAACACCCCCTCTCAAACCTCTCCCTTTGAAGTAAGGTAATTATAATCAGCCAGCAACACGTTTAAAAAAGCTGTCGCTTCCAACTTATTGTTTTCAATTTTTAAGGTTTCACTGATTTTTTCAGCAGCTTTTTCTGCAATGCTGCGATTGCCTGAATTTCTGGAAATGATGATTACTTCTTTTATAAGTTGTATGTCTTCATCTCCGATGGTTGTAATCTGAGGATATGTAACAACGTAATTTTCTGGTTGTGTCGGTACATACAGGGTTTGTTGAAAGGTTGTTCGCGGTTCTGTTTTAATAACAGCAGTGCCGGCAACCATATCTCCCAAACGTTGCT
>CAXSIE010000111.1:1308-4372 GCA_964237295.1 uncultured Flavihumibacter sp.
ACTGGCGGCAATGCAGATGATGCCGCATAAAAAAAATGATAACGACAAGTCTACCAGCCTGAAGATCCACCGTATCAGGTATTGCCCAAGCGAAGGCTTTGCGCCGTCTATACTAAGAACTTTGATATTCATCACCCGCTTGCCAATCGTTTGTCCGTTCATAAAAACCTCAAAAGCAAGATTATATACATAAATCGGTAAATAAAATATAAAAGCTACCCAGGTATACTGTCCCAAAAAAACGTAGCTTTTTAAACTCATGGAAATAAATATAAGGATTACTACATAGGCAATTAAAATCAAACTGTCAATAAGAGATCCTAATATGCGTTCCCCCAGGCTGGCAAGGTCGTATTCAAGTTCAATATTCTGAGTAGTGGTAATTTTAATGGTATTCATATATAAAGTTGTTATGCTCAACCAAAGCAAACCTACAAAAACTAAGTTAAGACCGAAACATAAACCTTCCTGTAAAACTTTATATTAATGAAAGGATTAAACAATTAAATTTACTTTTAATTCCCGTTTCGATTCTAAACCTTATACTTTAAACGCTGAAGAGTTCGCCTATGCGAGAGGGGCAATTTTTAAAACAGAACGCCGGCAAGTGGAAGCAATATGAGCAGGAACTTCATCATTTTGATAACCCCGACACTTTTGCCGACCGGTTCGTAGAACTTACTGATGACCTGGCTTATTCAAAAACATTTTATCCCAATAGTAACACAAGTAAATACCTCAATGGATTAACCTCGCTGTTTCATCAAAAAATATACAAAAACAAAAAAGAAAAATCGGCACGTGTAATTACTTTCTGGCAATATGAATTGCCTTATTTATTCAAACAATACCACCGTCAGCTGCTCTATTCCTTTTTGTTTTTTATAGTGTTTACTTTTATGGGAGTTTTATCTGCCAGGTATGATGATTCTTTTGTCCGGCTGATCCTTTCAGACAGCTATGTAAATATGACCAACCAGAATATTGAAAAAGGCGATCCTTTCGGCGTTTATAAATCGCAGGAAGCCGCGGGTATGTTTTTCCAGATCGCGTATAATAATATCCAGGTATCGTTTCTGGCTTTTGTATTGGGAATTTCTTTATCAGTGGGTACCATTATGCTGCTGATGCGAAACGGACTGATGCTGGGGTCTTTTGAATATTATTTTTTTTCAAAAGGTTTGGGCCTGCAATCCATCCCCGTTATTTTTTTACATGGAACCCTTGAAATATCCGCTATTGTAATTGCAGGCTGCTCTGGGCTGGTATTGGGCAGCAGCCTTTTGTTTCCTAAAACATTTTCCCGATGGCATTCCCTGGTAAAAGGAGGCAGGGATGGAATGAAAATTGTTTTTGGTCTGATACCTGTTTTCATAGTAGCGGCTTTTCTGGAAAGTTTCGTAACGCGCCATACAAAAATGCCCCTTCTGATAAGTTACTCAATTCTTGTACTTTCGTTAACTTTTATTATATGGTATTTCATCATCTATCCTATTCATTTAAATAAGAGAGTAGATAAGGCTTTAAGTGAGCATGATCATTCAGAAGGTCAAAATTTCAAATTATGGTTGAACAAAAGATTGAATTCAGAAAAACCAGAGATTTCGGTGAAAATCTGAATGATGCCTTCTTATTCATATGGCTTAACTTTAAGTCGCTTTTTAAATCATTCTTTGCTATAAGTGCTGTTTTTATGCTCACCTACGCTATTCTGAAAATATCGTATGAGTCAGGTCATAATAGTTTCTGGGAGCTGGTTTACAGGCGAAGGACTTTTAACTCAGGGTTCAAAAATCTTTTTTCAGATGTTCAATATTATTTCATCGTGATATCAAAGTGGCTGACATTTATTTCTTTGCAGGTATCTATAGGGGGCTATATAAAATATTATGTTGAAAATGATGGCAAAAAACCTGGGATAGAAGAAGTGTGGAGCATATTCAGGAAATACTTTTTTAAAATCGTTTTCCTGAGTTTACCCATTATTATTTTGGTATTATTAGGAACTGTTCTTTGTGTTGTGCCCGGCGTTTACTTATTGGTGGTTTTTACTCCTTTTTCAATCATTGCAATGATTGAAAACACCAGTTTGACAGATACTTATTCACGTTGTTTCGACCTTATCCGGAATAATTTCTGGCTGTCATTTTTAATCTATTTTGTAGTAATCCTTATTTATTTAATCGGTACGTTATTAACCGGATTCGTAATATCCGGTATCATGAGCTTGATTAGCTATTTTACCACTTATAACCTTACAGCTTTAATTGTTATGCTAACTTCATTCTTTGGAGTTTTTTCATATTGTTATTATATTATCGTTTCGGTGAGTGTGGCACTTCAATATTACAGCCTTGCAGAGAAAAGAGATGGTATAGGTATTTTAAATCGTATAAATAAGATTGGATATTTTAAGAATGATGCTGATAACGCAATGGATGAATATTAACCGGCACTTACCTGTTTCACCGGCTTCCGTTTCTTTATCAACTATTTATTCTCCTGATTCAATCGTATAATTCACATTGCTATGATCCGGTTTCTACTCATATTAACCTACATACTGTTTTGCCAGTTGATCCGGGCGCAGGAGCAGGTAGTGTATGATACGTCTGCAATTGCAGTAAGAAATTTCAGCGCATCAGCCATTGATAAATATAAGTCCGATCCTGCCTTTCAGTATAACATTGCCGAAGATAAACCCAGGTCATGGTGGAACAGGTTCTGGGACCGGTTCTGGGAGAAAATCGGCAACATGCTTAGTTCCGAAGGAGGCATTAAAGCCGCAGAAATCATTCTTGTCACAATTTCAATAATTGTTCTGGTTTGCTTTGTTGTTATATTCCTTGGAATGGGAAAAGGGGGATTGTTCGGCAAGAAGAACAACGATAATCCGATAGATTATGCGGTATCCGAAGATGATATTCATGCCATTAATTTTAATGCCGCTATAGAACTGGCCATCAGTAACAGGAATTTTCGATTTGCAGTAAGGCTTTTATACCTGCAAACTTTAAAAAATTTAACCGATGCCGGTGTAATAAACTGGCAGGCTAATAAAACC
>CAXSIE010000111.1:4382-7863 GCA_964237295.1 uncultured Flavihumibacter sp.
TACTGCATACGTCAATGAGCTTAATGGTAAAACTTACCAGCCCGATTTCCGGAAACTGACGCTTCAGTTTGAAAGCAACTGGTATGGTGACCTGCCTGTAAATGCTAACGAGTTCCCTTTTGTCAGGGATAAATTTAACCAGTTTAATCAAAATTTCTTGTGAAAGGCTATAAGCGGTTTATATTATTGATCATAGTGTTGCTTGCGATATATGTTGCGGCAGAAATAAATCACCCTGAAAAGATTGAATGGAAGGTTACACTTTCTTCAAAAGATAAAAATCCTTACGGCGCTTATATTTTGTTCCAGCAATTGAAAGACCTGTTCCCGAAAGCGGTTATCAATACGTATCATTTGCCGGTTTATAATCAGTTGAACAATTTTACTGATTCCAATACTGCCTATATACTAATTGAACCCGTTAAGTTGCGATTGTCATCTGAAGATATTCAGAAGTTACTGGATTATGTTGTTGACGGAAACTACGTTTTTATTGCTTCGGCCCATATCAGCAACGAACTGATGGATACTTTTAAATTGGCCACTAAAAACAGGTTTGAACTGCTTGATAAAGGCTCGTCTACAGTTAATTTTAAAAACCCTGCCTTGCATGCTGAAAAAAATTATGCGTATCAGCGTATGACGCTTGATAAATATTTCAGCAGGTATGATACAGCCAATGCGGTAGTGTTAGGGAATAACCAATTCGATGATGCCAACTTTCTTAAGCTGCCTTATGGAGAAGGCGCTTTTTTCATTCATCCTTTGCCTTTATGCTTCAGCAACGATTTCTTGCTGACCGGCCTGAATGCTGAATACACAGCGAAAGCATTATCATACCTGCCTAAAAATATTCATACTTTGTTATGGGATGAATATTATAAACTGGATGAAAATGATGCTCAAACACCTTTAAGGTATATCTTAAGTAACCAATGGTTAAGGCTTGCTTTTCGTACGGGCTTACTTGCAATAATGTTGTTTGTGTTATTTGAAATGAAGCGTAAACAACGGATCATACCTGTGATTGATCCGCTACGGAACAGTACGCTGGATTTTGTACGGACAGTAGGAAATGTTTATTTCAACAAACGCGACAATAAAAATATAGCTTTAAAGAAGATCAGTTATTTCCTGGAGTCAATACGTTCTGGTTTCAATTTGCCCACTAACCATCTTAACGAAGAATTTATTCTGGCTCTTGCAGGAAAAACAGGGTTACCGGAAGATGAAATTACAGCGCTGATTAAACTGATGGAAGAAATGCAGCATAATGCCGTTATAAGCGATCGGCAACTGTTGGAACTGAACCGGCAGATAGACTATTTCAATACAAGATTAAACGATTGAACACGGCAGCAGGCAAAGATTTGATCACTAAATAAATAGAAACAATATGGAACAGGTGGAACATTTACAAAGAACAGATCTAAGCGGTTTAAGCGAGGCAGTTAGCCGCGTACGCTCGGAGATTGGTAAAGTGATCGTAGGCCAAGTACAAATGATTGATCTTTTGCTAGCGGCCATTCTTGCCGATGGGCATGTACTGATAGAGGGAGTCCCGGGTGTTGCAAAAACGCTTACCGCAAAACTGCTGGCAAAATGTATAGATGTTGATTTTTCACGCATTCAGTTTACACCGGATCTTATGCCGAGTGATGTGCTGGGTACATCTGTCTTCAATCCGCAAAATGCTTCTTTTCAGTATAAGAAAGGACCTGTTTTTAGTAATATCGTTTTGATTGATGAGATCAACCGTTCTCCTGCAAAAACACAGGCGGCCCTTTTTGAAGTAATGGAAGAAAAGCAGGTTACTTTCGATGGAATAACGTACCCGATGGCAAGGCCTTTTCTGGTGCTGGCTACACAAAACCCGATTGAGCATGAGGGCACTTACCGGTTACCCGAAGCACAGCTTGATCGTTTTTTATTTAAAATTGAAGTTATGTATCCTAACATGGAAGAAGAAGTGCAGATCCTTAAAAATACCCATGAAGGCAAAACCACTCATTTTCATGAAGTGGTTCAGCGGGTTTTGACTGCCGCAGAAATTGAAAATTACCGGCAGCTGATTAGCGGATTACATATGGAAGAAAAAATCATGGAATATATTGCCAAGCTGATTCATGAAACACGGAATAATAAGTCGTTATTTTTAGGAGGGTCGCCGCGCGCTTCAGTTGCGGTTTTAAAAACATCCAAGGCAATCGCTGCTATGCAGGGAAGGGATTTTGTAACACCTGATGATGTGATTACAGTGCTGCCTGCTGTACTACGGCACCGTATTTTATTAACGCCGGAAAAAGAAATGGAAGGCACTACACCTGACGAGATCATTCAGGGAATTTTAAAGAAAGTAGAAGTGCCGAGATAATATCGGGATAGATGCTACAGCATTTTCTATAACCACAGAGAAAACTAGTAGAATAAGAAGCCGCTACACAAAGACTTCGTAGTTAGAAAAAATTACGTTTGATTTTAATAAATATTTAATTGAACAGCTTCTTAAAAAAATATATCGGTGACCTGTTCTTCAGCAACAGGTTCTATACTGCACTTATATTTTGCGCCGTATTCTTTCTGCTGCGGTTTTTCATCAGATGGCTGGGAGTGTTGCCCTATATTGCATTAGGGTCTGTAGCATGCTTATTTATCATCGACTACCTGTTTTTGTTCTTTAAAAAAGGATTATTTGCAACCCGTACACATGCGGAACGTTTCAGCAACGGTGATGATAATCCCGTGCGCATTGATATAGAAAGCTACTACCACCTGCCCGTTACAGTGGAAATCATTGATGAGATACCGGAACAGTTCCAGCGAAGAGATGTGTTCTTTAAAACTTCCATCCCGACCAAAGAAGCTAGGATCATACAATATTCATTAAGACCTGTAAAACGGGGTGAGTACCTTTTCGGAACGATCAATGCATATGTAAGCGGACCTATCAGTTTTGCAAAGCGAAGGTTTCGCTTTCAACAGGATAAAATGGTACCGGTGTACCCGTCTTACATCCAGATGAGGCAGTACCAGTTACTGGCGATTCATAACAGGTTAAGCGAGATAGGAATTAAAAAGGTACGCAGGATTGGTCACAGTATGGAGTTCGAACAAATAAAGGATTATGTAGGCGGAGATGATTACCGCACTGTTAACTGGAAGGCAACGGCAAAAAGAGGCCAGTTGATGGTCAATCACTATGCCGATGAAAAGAGTCAGCAGATATATTGCATAATTGATAAAGGCCGCGGAATGAAGATGCCTTTTGAAGGCCTGAGCCTGCTGGATTATGCCATAAATGCATCTCTTGTATTATGTAATGTGGCGCTGATTAAACAAGATAAGGCAGGACTGATCACTTTTTCAGAACGTTTAGGTAATGTGCTGATGGCCGACAAGACAGCCACTCAGATGCAATCTATCCTTGAAATTCTTTATAACCAGAAAACACGCTACCTGGAAAGTGATTTTGAACGCCTGT
>CAXSIE010000111.1:7873-12564 GCA_964237295.1 uncultured Flavihumibacter sp.
GGATCAAGCAAAGAAGTCTGGTAGTATTGTTTACAAATTTCGAATCCCTGACCGGTTTACAACGTCAGTTGCCTTATCTGCGCAAGATCGCGCAACATCATTTGTTGCTGGTAGTATTTTTTGAAAATACAGAGTTAAGGCAATTAACAAACAGTATGGTCAACGATGTAGAATCCATCTATACTAAAACCATAGCGGAAAAATTTGCTTTTGAAAAAAAGCTTATCGTAAAAGAACTGCAGAAGTATGGCATACTAAGTATCTTAACCGCGCCACAGAACTTAACAGTTAATACTGTGAACAAATACCTTGAGTTAAAGTCAAGGCAAAGCATTTGATTAATGATTAATGATTGTGTAATTTGAGTCTTCCAGGTTAATCAATAATAATAATACCCTTGATCAATAAACAACTATCCGTTTACAATTAATCATGAATCATTAAAATGACCTTTGAAACCTCCTACGCCGAAGGCCAGGTGCTACTGATTGACAAGCCGCTTCGGTGGACATCTTTTGATGTGATCAGGAAAGTCCGCAGCCTGATCAGGATCAGGAAAGTAGGCCATGCCGGAACATTGGACCCTCTGGCTACCGGACTGTTGATAGTATGCACCGGTAAGTTTACCAGGAAGATCAATGATTATATGGCCAAAGAAAAAGAGTACACCGGTACTATTACCATCGGGGCCACTACACCTACCTTCGACCTGGAAAGTGAACCGGAAAACTTGCAGCCTTATCAATACATCACAACTGAACAGATCCTCAACCTCACCCGGGAATTTACAGGTGAATTAATGCAGTTGCCGCCGGTTCATTCAGCGATAAAACAGGATGGTGTACGTGTATATGAAATGGCGCGGAAAGGATTGGAAGTAAAAATGGAACCAAGAAAAATTTTTATCCACGAATTTGAAATAACGCGTATTGAGGTGCCTCTTATTTATTTCAGGGTTGTATGCGCTACGGGAACATATATTCGAAGTCTTGCCAATGATTTTGGGGCTGCACTTGGTTGCGGCGGATACCTGAGTAGCCTTCGAAGAACGAGGATAGGAGCGTACCAGGTAATGAATGCTTTATTAATAGAACAACTGGAAGACAGAATTAGGAACGAACAGAAAGAAAAATAAATCAATACTCACAGCCATGCTTTTTAAAATACGCCTGGCTGCTATGTTAATTATTTCTTCGGCATTGTTTGTACTTTCTGATTCAGTTTGAAAAACTTTAATACATAATACACAAAACTTAATAATGCAATAAATATTAACATACTGATACTTTGTTCCATTGTAAGATTTGTCAGGAACCATATGATAACAATTATTGCAACAACGGGTACAATTAAGCCTCCCGGAATTTTGAACGATGCCTTATCAGGCAATGTTACCCTTAACTTAATAACGGCCAGGGCAACACCCAGATAAATCAACAACACAGAGGAGGTTGACAGGATTGCTAATTGTTTAAATTCTCCCGTAATAGAAAAAAAGCAGCCCAGCACGGTAAATGAAATAATGGAGATATAGGGCGTAGCATATTTTTTATTAACTTTTGCCAAAGGCTTAACGGGTATTACATTGTCAATTGCAGCACGAAAAAGCACCCGGGGCATGTTCAGGATATCGCTGCTCAAATAGCCGAACATAGACACGGCTGCTCCAATAATCATTATTGATGCGCCAAAGGGCCCGACGATTGTTTTTGCAACTGCTGCCAACGGAGCTTTCTTAAAATTCAACAGTGCATTGCCAAGAACACCTTGTGCGATCAGTTGCACACCTATATAAATTATCAAAACGAAAGTTATGCTCAGCAGGATGCTTTTTGGAATTGTTTTGTCAGGGTTTTTTACTTCACCGCTTACGCTTAAACTATTTTCTGCACCCTGAAAGGCAAAGAAAAGTATAAGCGATACCTTGCCAAAATCTACCAGGGCCGGAATGCTGTTCCACTTTAAGTTTTCCAAACTTACATGGGTGCTTCCCAAACAAATCAATAATAGTAACGGGGTGATTTTAGCCAGTGTTGTCAGCTTAACCAGCGTTATACCTTGTTTTACCCCTGTTACATTGATGACCGTTAGTACAGAAAAAAGTACTAAGAAAAACAGGGTTCTTGAAAATTTGCCAGCTAGTGCCGGAATAAAGTAAGACAAGGTATCTGCAATTGCATTAGCAACTGCGGCCGTTGCCATAAGAGAGGCGCCGAAAATGAACAGGTTGGTTGTTATAAAGCCAAAGTACCTTCCGAATGCTGCTTCTATATAAGCATAAGCCCCGCCTGTTACGGTGATCTTACTTCCTACTTCGGCAAAACACATCATAACAACGGCGATCAAAAAGCCGCAAAACAAGTAAGCAAGTATACCGGCAGCGCCAAGTCCTTCACTAACTATCGCCGGCAATACAAAGATACCGGCGCCTATTACGGTATTAATGATGTTTGAGGTTAATCCCACCACCCCGATCTCCCTTTTTAAACCTTCCTCTGTATTCATGAATGATTAATTATGTGGTTGAAGGTAACTGTCTGAATTGGGATTTGCGGATAACTAACGCCGGAATAAATTTTAGTGCTGAAAGTAATTCTGACAAAATTTTAAAAAGGCATACCGATACCAAGCTGAAACTGCCCGGAGGTTAATTGTAATTGCTGGAACCAACCGTTATTAATGTTTGCATAAAAAGGATTTTTTATTCTGTAAGCCCAGTCGAAACGAACAAGAAAATAGCTGAAGTCGAAACGAAGGCTTGTTCCAGCAGCCATGGCAATGTCTTTGTATATCCTGTTGAATTCAAATTCCGATCCTGCCTGTTTGGTTGTACCATCCGTATTCCTGCTCCAAATGTTTCCTATATCGCTGAATAAAGCACTTTTAACTTTTATACCGGCGATAGTACCCACGTTAAACCTGAATTCTATATTTGCTTCAAGCTGGATATCTGCAAACCGGTCGTAGCCGCCACCATTGAGTGTATCATAGAAATTCGAGGAGCCTATTCCCAGCCTTCTCACCTGCCAGGCCCGCATACTGTTAGGTCCGCCGGCAAAAAAAGATTTAAAAAAGGGAAGGGAAGTTTCTTTTGTGCCGTCCTTTGTTCTGCCATAAGGCACTCCCATTCCCGCATAACCGCGGAAGGCCCATTCACTTCTTTCCATCCTGATGATATGCCTGAAATCCACATCTGCTTTTATATAACGGTACAATCCGCCAACCTGGTCAACATATTTCAGTAACCCGACTATTCCACCGCTTTCTTCTATTCCTATTTTTAAAGAATTAAATATATTGTTCTTTGAAAATAAGGTCTGGTAAATAAGGTTTTGACTGATCACTAATCCGTTCCTGAATGAATTTTCAAGGTTAGGAACGGAGTTAAACAATCTTGTCAGGCTGTCTCTTCTCCCCAGGCGAACCAGTTCAATATTAAAAGGTATGTAAAGCCAGGTTGTTTTTCTCTGGCCCGTCCTGGTTTCCGATCTTCTTTCCCGTGTTACCCATTCATAACCTATTGAACCGTTTATGGAGCCGAGCGTAAAAAAATCCCTCCGGTCGGTATAGGAGCTGCTGAAATTCAAGATGGTTCTGGATGAGTTGAAATTCTCTTCCCTTTTAATTTTAAAAGGAAGGATGAATTTTGGAAAATAGATGTTTTGGACAAAGCTTCCCTGCAGGGTTTGGATGAGCCTGGTTTTTGTTCCCAGTTCAATACCACCGCGTATATTGGTGGTGGATTGAATGGATTCCCTGGCAAAGTTTTTATTCCTCAGCCCGATGTTTAACCCGATACCGAAAAGGTTACTGGTTGCAATCGCATCTCCTGAGTTACGGGTAGCTTCCAGGTCAATAACAAGACCTAACTTTCTTGCAGGATATAAGTTAACGGTTGCATTTACCAACCCTAAGGAATCATTGGGGTGCAGGTCTACATTCGCCTGTTGCCAGGCTCCAAGCTGACTGAAGGTATTGATGGTTTTAAAATAATCGCGTTGCCGGTACAGATTTCCGGGTAAGAGGCTGGAATTCTTCCCGATAAAAAAAGGTTTAAAGTTATTTCCCGTACCAATCACAGAGATTCCTTTAACTGTGGCCGAATCATAAGTTTTATAGGTGGAATCATCAAATAATTGAAGGTCAGGGTATATGCTTACGTTGCCTATATGATATTTTTTCAGGTGAACTGAACCTTCTTTTATTCTTTGTTTGATGATCACATTTATCGTTGGATTGTCTCTTTTCAGCGTGAGTTTATTTAATAACCGGATCTGCTCGAAAGGGTCTAGTCCGGGATTGATCAATTCTGCCAGAACGGTATCCACTTCAGCATAAATATCTTCTTTGGTAATCTTGTAATAGCCGTTATTTTTATATAGTTCTACCAGCCTGTCAAGTTCCGCTGAAACCTTTTGCTGTGAATAAGGTTGCGCTTTAATAAGCAGGGTGGCCCCTCTGTTTCTAAGTGTAAGGTGTTGCAGCGCGGTATCCGTCAGGGCATATCCTACTGAATCAAACTTAAGGTTTTTGCCAAGGGTAACCGTAAAATCAACGGTAACCCGTTGCTGTTTGCCAACTTTATTCAGTGTAGAATCCCATTGTATGCGGGCCTGGTAATAACCCATTGAGTTCATCAGAACATTCATGAACACTAATGAGCGGTTGGCGTAATTGGTATCGAAAACCGC
>CAXSIE010000111.1:12583-12858 GCA_964237295.1 uncultured Flavihumibacter sp.
TCAGTGTTTTACGTATTCCTCCAAATGAAATGACTCTTATCTTAAGGCTGTCATCCAGTTGGTTTGCCAGCCGCTGTTCCAGATCCTGCCTGTCTGCAACTTTAATGTTTCCTTCCACTTTAATATTGGTAGAAAAAACAAAAGGCTTATCTGCCTGGTATTTCTTGGGAACGGTGCAGGAAGCAAGTAATAGAAGAAAGACCAGTATGATCCCGGATAAAGAAGAAAAAAAAGAAGTAGTAACTTGCCGGGTATATTTCATAGATAAGGAATAC
>CAXSIE010000112.1:0-12755 GCA_964237295.1 uncultured Flavihumibacter sp.
TATTCACAGAGGGGCTAAACAGGGTCTTAGAAAAGATATGGGTGTAGTGGGGCCACAAGGAATTGTAGGAAGAATTGTGGACGTTAGCGATGATTTCGCCGTAGTGATGAGCGCTATAAGCAAACAATTCAAGGTGAAGGCGAAACTTAAAAAAACCGGGGAGAACGGCACTATAGAATGGGATGGAATAAGCCCGGTATATATACAGATGAAGGATATTCCTAAAAGCGCCACTATCAATAAAGGAGACAGCGTTTTAACCAGCGAACTTTCTTCCATTTATCCTCCCAACATCCTGGTAGGGACGATTGATCGGGTGGTTGTAGACAATAGCAGTAACTTTTACACAATAAAATTAAAGACCGCTACAAATTTTATGAATGTTCAATACGTGTATGTAATTGAAGATTTGCAAAGAGCAGAACGTATTAAACTGGAGGAAAGCATCAAAAAATAATATGAGCAGCCTGCTGAAAAATATTATCCGTTTTGCGTTATTCATATTGATACAGGTGTATATTTTGCATAAAATTCCCAGCCTTCACAGGTTTATCACTCCTTATTTATACTTCCTTTTTATTTTATGGCTGCCGTTCAGGATGTCTCGTGCTGCATTGATGGGAGTTGCTTTTCTGTTTGGACTTACACTCGATCTTTTTTTACACACACCCGGCCTGCACGCGGCGCCTTGTGTATTGATAGCATATATCCGCCCTTTCCTGATTAATATATTGATCTCACAGGAAGGGGCAGATCAAAACTACGCATCTCCTTCTATTGTAAGTATGGGCTGGGCTCCCTATGCCACATACGCAGTAGTGTTAACGTTATTACATAATGGTTACCTGGTTTTTCTGGAATGGATGGACACCGGAACTTTCTTATATTTTTTAGGTAAAGTAACGGCTACTACAGGCGTTAGTTTACTTTTAATACTGGTAACGGAATTGCTTGTTTTTCGTAAAGAAAAATTCAGAACCAATACTGCATAACAGTTTTGTTGCATTGTATTTAATGAAGCCTGGTGATAAGTAAGTATAAAGGTTCAATCTTTATAAGGGTAAAATTAGCAGTCAACTGAAAAAAGCAAAGAAAAATATAATTCTGTTTTTATATCAGTCTTTCATTGTAACTTAATAACCGGCGCTGGGTAATGCTTTATTGTAAAGTTTAAGAATTTATTGTAAGCTATCGCTCGTGTTAGGGGTAAATCCGAATATTATAATAACAAATTCGTACTTAAATCTTATACCAGACAATGTCTGTTTTTAATCAATCCAGGAGCAACATAATCCGCCTTATTTTTATTGGGATATTTCTTATAATCGTAGCTCAGTTGTTCAACCTGCAGATCATATCCGGAAAGTATGAGAAACTTGCGATGGATAATGCTGTTTATCCAAAACGTATTTATCCAAACCGGGGTATCATCTTCGACCGGAAAGGAAAAGCAATTCTGAATAATACGGTAATGTATGATCTTACCGTAACACCTTCGCAAGTTAAAAATATAGACACCATAGCATTATGTAGTTTATTAAGTATTGATACCGCAGAATTCAGGAAGCGGATACTGGAAGCAAAATTTAAAAACGGCCCGGTGAGGCCCACAGTATTTGAAGATTTGTTGCCCCCTGAGATGCAAGCGAGGCTGGAGGAAAATATTTATAAATTTTCAGGCTTTACACTTGTTGAGAGACCGGTAAGAGTGTACCCTTTCAACACAGCAGGTCATTTACTGGGTTACGTTGATGAAGTTGATACAGGAACCATCAGGAAAAGCAATGGCTTTTACCAGTTAGGGGATTATGCCGGCCGTTCCGGACTTGAATATTATTACGAACGAGTATTAATGGGCCAAAGGGGGATGCAGTTTTTAATTAAGGATAATAAAAACCGGATACAGGGGCCCTGGCGCAAGGGTGAATATGATACACCCGCAGTTGCGGGCCGTAATATGCGTAGCTACCTGGACGTTGAAATACAACAGCTGGCAGAAAAATTACTTACTGGTAAAGTAGGAGCAGTGGTTGCGCTGGAGCCTAAGAGCGGTGGCATTATTGCAATGGCTTCGGGCCCCAGTTTTAACCCCAATGATCTTACCGGACCATTCAAACACAAAAATCTTAACAAGTTGCTTTTTGACGTAAGCAGCCCATTATATAACCGGGCAATAAAAGGCCAGTATCCTGCAGGATCAACATACAAACCTCTAGGCGCATTAATTGGGTTGGATGAAGGCGTTATCAACCCTAAAAGTAGTATTGGATGCGGTGGTGCATATTATGCCTGCCGGAAAGCAGTAAGATGTACAGAACATTGGGCAGGTCATGCAGCCAGCCTGCGTCTTGCAATTGCCTGGTCGTGCAATTCGTTTTTTTCAAATACTTTCCGCCTCACTGTAGACAATCCTCAATACCACGATTCAAGGCTCGGGCTTCAGAAATGGAAGGAGTATCTTAATTTATTTGGTTTAGGTCACAGACTCGGAGTAGACCTGCCAAGCGAAGACACCGGTAACATTCCGGATACGACAGCTTATAATAAAGAATACAATAATTCCTGGAATTCCTGTACCATGGTTACCCTGGGCATTGGCCAGGATAAAATGCTTGTTACACCCCTGCAGATGGCCAACGCAATAAGTATTGTTGCAAACAAAGGATATTTTTATGTGCCTCATTTAATAAAACAAATTGATGGGGAAACCGCACAGGACACCCTGTTAAATAAATACCGCAGGAAACATGAAGTGGTAAGCCATATTTCTGATAATGATTTTGAAACCGTAATAAGTGGTATGCAGGATGTGGTGGATGGCGGTACCGGAAAGGTTGCCAGGATTCCCGGTATAAAAGTTTGCGCTAAAACGGGAACTGCTGAAAACTACCTGATGATTGAAGGTAAGAGAACACAATTAAAAGATAACTCCATGTTCGTTTGTTTTGCGCCGCGTGAAAATCCCAGGATTGTGGTGGCAGTGGTGGTGCAAAATGCAGGTTTCGGAGCTACCTGGGCCGGTCCGATCGCATCTTTGATAATGGAAAAATATCTTAATGATTCCTTGCGTACAGAGCGTTTGAAAGAAGTAGAACGTGTTGCTTCAGCTAACCTTATGCCGAGTTATTTGCCCAGGATGCAATACCGGCAAGATTCTATCCGGGCGTATAAGTGGTTTGTAATGACCAAAGATTCAAGTTATATAAAGAAATACATTAAAAGAAATGTTCAAAAGCCGGTACCGGCGCCGCAAAGAGAAACAGAACGTCAGATAATCCAGAACAATCCGGTTATTAAACCCAAAGACACGCTAAAAACAAAGCAGAAGACTGCTATAACATAAAATGGAACAAAACACTTCTATCTCCAAAGGAATAGACTGGTTGTTGGTATGGATATACATTATTCTTGTGTGCATAGGCATCATAAGCATATTTGCCGCTTCTTACAGGGAAGGTGAAAATGTGGTTCAGGGATTTTTGTCTTTTAAAACAGAATACAGCAAGCAGCTTTTATACTTTGGAATTTCCGGAATATTAGCTACGTTCATCTTACTGATAGATAGTAAATTTTTTACTGCAACGGCTAATTTGTGGTATGCGTTCGGAATAGCCCTGCTTCTGCTGGTATTTCCTTTTCACACGGCAATAAAAGGCACCAACTCTATTATACGCTTTGGCAGCTTTAACCTGCAACCGGCTGAATTGTGCAAGGTTTTCGTAAACCTGGCACTTGCCAAATATTTATCCCGCGTGGAAACTGATTTTCATAAAACACGTTCGCAGCTCATAGCAGCGGGTATCGCAATTCTTCCTGCAGTACTTGCTATCATGCAACATGAAACCGGTCTGGCTTTAGTATACTTTTCATTCTTTTTAGTTATGTTCCGGGAAGGATTGCCCGCAGCTATCCTGATTGTAGGGTTTTCACTTGCCGTGCTGGTAGTAGCCACTTTGCTGGTTGAACCTAATGTATTGGCGATTATACTTACAGTTATAGCCGTTTTAACGATTCTTTTTATGCAGCGGCAGATCAGGAAAAGCCGGCAGGTATTGTTTTACATTATAATCCTCTGGGCATTTTGCGTTGGCGTACAGCGCTTTGCTGTTCCTTTTATTTTCGACCATGTATTCCGGCCTTACCAGGTTAAACGTATTTATGTACTGATAGGTAAGGATTATGTTCCAAAAAATGAAGCTGCAGCCCTGGAAATTGAACAGAACAGCAAAGGAAATAAAAAAGATGATGCAGGTTACAATGTTAAACAAAGTAAGATAGCTATTGGAAGTGGTGGTGTTTTTGGAAAAGGACTTTTAAGCGGAACTCAAACCCGCTATAATTTTGTGCCGGAGCAGCAGACTGATTTTATCTTCTGTACTATTGGTGAAGGTTTTGGATTTTTAGGTTGTATGGTATTGATGATCATTTACTTTATATTATTAATGCGTATTATTTTTATTGCCGAACGACAGCGAAGCGTATTCAGCCGGTGTTACGCGTATGGCGTGGCCAGTATCATATTTCTGCATATAGCTATTAACATATGCATGACAATCGGCCTGGCACCGGTTATCGGTATCCCGCTGCCTTTTATCAGTTATGGAGGAACGTCGTTGCTGAGTTTCACTATATTACTGTTTATCCTGATCCGTTTGGATGCTGACAGGCAAATGGTTCTAAGATAGTTTAAAGCGGTTCCTTCAGTTTAATCCGGATTTAAAGTGTAAAAATAAACGGCATACTTATAAGTCATGAAAATTATCCCGCTTTCTGAAGGCGCTTTTACGATAGATAAATCGAAACTTTTTGTGCCTTTCAATACGGATACCGATGATCTGCAAAGCAGGCCAGGCGGAAGCTTACTGGTAGAAGTGCAGCCTTTTGTGGTAATAACCTCGGAAGATGTATTGCTTATAGATGCCGGCCTTGGCTTTGAAGAGAAGGGAATATTACAACTTCACAAAAACCTGATGGAGAACGGTATTAATCCTTCGGATATAACTAAAGTTTTAATGTCTCATTTACATAAAGATCATGCTGGTGGCGTTAGCCGTGAAAATCCCGGAACTTCTTTAAAAGAACTTTCTTTTCCGGAGGCAACCTATTATCTGCAAAATCAGGAACTGCAATTCGCTTATGAAAAGGGCTTCCCTTCTTATATTACCGAAGAACTTGACTGTTTGAAAAAGGGAAAGAATGTGGTATTACTCGAAGGGAATGGTGTATTGAATGGATACATCAAATATGAAGTTACCGGGGCACATTGCCCTTATCACCAGGTGTTCTGGATTGTTGATGGAGGAGAGAAAGTTTTTTTTGGTGGAGATGTGGCGCCACAGCTTCAGCAAATGAAAAGCCGCTTCATTGCTAAATATGATTATGATGGTAAGAAGTGTATGGAATTCCGGCAGCAGTGGTGGAAGTTAGGAGAAGAAGAAAAATGGACGTTTCTGTTTTATCATGATATAAAAACTCCCGTTTATTCCTTTTGAAGTACAAAAGTTAAGAGAGCCAGAAATCAATCTGGCTCTCTTAATTATCTATAATAGCCCTTTCACAATAACACTTATATTATTTTAAGGGCTGAAAGGCCGCTTATTTTGCTGACGCATCTGTTTTAACTGTTCCCTATCCTGTAATTCTTTTCTAATAATATTATTAAACTCTTTGTCTTCTTTAAAAAACTGATTAACCCTTTCTTCCGGTAATGCATGGGTAAACTCGCTTTTATATTTTTTGCGGATATTAACAACCTTTTCTTCAAAGCTTATTTCATCCATATTACGATTGTTACTTTTAAACTGCCTGATCTCATCCGTATATTTATTGTAGAGAGGCCAGAATTTTTGAGCTTCTTCAATGCTCAGATTTAGCCTTTTGGTAAGATAAGCAATTTTATAAGCTTCCAATCTCCCGCCATCTTTATGGGTAAGATCTTGTGAAAAACAAGCAAAGGTTAAAATACAAAAAAAATTTATAAAAAAAACAATCCTTTTCATCATCACTTATTAATTAATTAATTATCAAATCCTTTGATACAGCATGTTGTTCAAGATATTGTTGCAGTTCTTCGTCGGGAACATCTGCCAGTATATCTTTTACATCATCTTCTTTCATTGTAAACAATGCTGTAGCAGTGTTTTCACCCGGTGCTACAGGGGTGGTTTCCAAATAATTTATCATTTCATCGTTGCTGATTTTTTCAATGTCAGCAAATTCATTTCCGGCATTTAAGCCCTGTTTATTATTATAAAAGTTCCAGGCAGCTATTGACATTATCCCGGCAACCAAAGCTGCAATACCATAACGCAGGATTTTTTTATTAAAATTAAAAGAGATAACCGGAGCTTTCCTGCGATGTTTAACAGTGCGTATTAGTTCATCTTCCAGCTTATCAAAATATCTTTCCGGAACTTTATATGCATCCTTGATTTTAAGATCATTCATTACAGGTGCCTGCGATTCCAGTTCCAGGTTTACATAATCAATTGCGTTTACACCTGCTATAATATTAGATGGAAATTCATCGAAATAGCCCTTAGGTAATTTAAACGGAACGCTTTTTTTTAACTGTCCGAGTAAGGGAGATAAAATTTCAAGTTCATCTTTATCTGATGCCAGCTCTTCAGATTTAATACGGTTAAGAATTGCTAAAGGCAATTCTTCAAAATATTCGCTGGGTAATTTGAAAGTGCTTGCTTTTTTTAACTGGAGAAGCAGGGGGGACAGCATTTCCTGTTCTTCACCGGTAAATGCTTCTTCTGATTTTATTTTCTTTAGGATAGTATCGGATAATTCGTTAAAGTAATTTTCAGGAATTCTATAAGGGGTATCTTGTTTATCTTGTATAAATTGAAAGTTTATCTCGTCTTGTTCCAAACTTTTAATTCTGCTCATTATGATTTCCGGCAGACTTGCGAAGTATTCTAATGGCACCTGGTAAGGACTTTCAGGAGGAAAGGTTGCCACCAGTTGGCTTATACTATTTAACTCGTCCATTATTTGCTTTGAGTGTGCCATTATCCGATACGACCTGTTTTGTTAATTAAAGTTTAATAATTTATAGCAAATTCCAATACAGATTAACAATTAAGTTATTCTTCCCTTAAAATAAACTCCTCTACTTTTTTAACTGCATGATGATAAGAAGCTTTTAAAGCGCCCTGGGATGTTTCCAGTACGCGACTCATTTCTTCATAAGGCATATCATCAAAATATCTTAAATTAAATACAATACGTTGTTTTTCAGGAAGATGTTGTATGGCTAGCTGGAGTTTCCATTCCAACTTGCTGGAATCGAAATACTTATCTGCCAGAATTTTGTTACTTAAGCCCGATTCCACGTCATTCATCGAAACAGTGGATTTTTTCTTCTGCTGATCCAAAAAAGTAAGACATTCGTTTGTAGCTATGCGATACAACCAGGTGTATAGTTGAGCATCTTCACGAAAATTACTTAAACCATTCCACACACGAATAAAAACATTTTGCAATACATCATTTGCATCTTCGTGACTTACTACTATGCGCCTGATATGCCAATATAATTTTTCCTGATATTTTTTTATTATAGCTGTAAAACCTCTGTCTTTTGTTAATGGATCGCGAAACTGCAAGAGAAGTTCAGTGTCTTGGGTAGTAACAGCCATAAGGTTGCCTTATTAGTTAGCGTTGGTATAGAACGTATTTTTTTTACGTAGTTTAATATAGGAATAAAATTTATAAGTTCCTGATACTACTCTCGGCCTTCAGCTTTAAGGAGGAACTTAACAAACATTAATTGCTGATAGTTCTTAACTAAAATTTCATATACCAGGACTACGGCTGCTAGCAATTATCCTTTCCTGCCTATTACTTTTAAAGCCGCTTCCATAATAAAAGGTGTATCAAGGCCATACTTTTTAAGAAGTTCCATTGGAGGGCCGCTTTCTCCGAAAGTATCTTTAGTTCCTATATATTCAATAGGAATGGGGAAATTCACTGCTGCAACCTGGGCTACCGCATCTCCTAATCCACCACCAATAATATTATGTTCTTCTACGGTAACAGCACATTTTGTTTTTGAAATCGATGTTAAAATAGCTGTTGAATCTAAAGGTTTAATAGTGTGGATATTGATTACCTCAACCGAAAGCCCTTTATCTTCCAGTAATCTTCCCGCTTCAATTGCTTTCCACACCATGTGCCCGCAGGCAAAAATGGAAACATCATTTCCTTCAGAAAAAACCTGGGCTTTACCAACCTCAAATTTTTGATCAGCAGCCGTAAAAATGGGCCACACCGGCCTTCCGAAGCGCAGGTAAACCGGACCCCGGTATTCGGCAATTGCAATTGTGGCAGCTTTTGTCTGGTTATAATCACAGGGAACAATTACTGTCATTCCCGGTAACATTTTCATCATACCAATATCTTCCAATATCTGGTGAGTGGCGCCATCTTCTCCAAGTGTAAGGCCGGCATGAGAAGCACAGATTTTTACATTTTTATTGGAATAAGCTATAGATTGGCGGATCTGATCATATACCCTTCCAGTGGCAAAGTTGGCAAAGGAAGTTGCAAATGGAATTTTTCCACCAATAGTCATGCCTGCAGATATTCCCATCATATTAGCCTCAGCAATACCGCATTGTATAAAACGATCAGGAAACTCTTTAATAAACTGATTCAATTTCATTGATCCTAAAAGGTCTGCAGTTAATGCAACTACATTCGGGTTTTTCCTTGCAGCTTCCACTATGCCGTCTCCAAATCCACTGCGTGTATCTTTCTGGCCGGTAACTTGAATTTCTTTAAGCATAATTGCCGGTTATTGTTTTAATATTATTAATGATGAGTAATAAGCTTACCGGGAAAAGTAGCACTTTTAATAAATTCCGGATTGTTCTTATTGGTAGCGAAGGTAATAAAGGTGCCGGGTAACCTTAATTCAATTCTGATTTTCGGGTATTATAAAATTTTTCATCGGCTTTTATATGTTGTTCCCATTTCCAGGCCGAGGACATCATGTCTTCCAATGAATAGTTAAGTTGCCAGTTAAGCTTGGTTTTAGCGTAATCATTATTAGCATAGATAGCGATAACATCACCCGGACGACGGGGGCCTATAACGTAATTAAGTTTTATGCCGCTGACTTTTTCAAATGCCTTGATAACTTGCAGAACAGTTACGCCGTCACCTGTTCCAAGATTGAACACTTCAGTTTTTTTATCAGAATTGTTATTGACAAGATATTGAATGGCAAGCGTATGTGCATGGGCAATATCGCACACATGAATATAATCACGAACGCAGGAACCGTCAACGGTGGGATAATCATCGCCATATACTTTCATTTGGGGTAATTTACCGATGGCTGTTTGGGTAATAGCGGGTACCAGGTTAGAAGGTTTGCCAATGGGCAGTTCACCAATAATAGCGGAAGGATGGGCACCTACCGGATTAAAATACCTTAAAAGTACACAGTTAGCAGGCTGTGCTTTTGCAAATTCATTGATAATTTCTTCTCCCATCTGTTTTGTGTAGCCATAAGGAGATTCGGCAGGTTTGAAAGGAGTAGATTCAGTAACAGGAATTGAATCAGGATTTCCATATACCGTACAGGAAGAAGAAAAAACAAAATAGGGAATATCAAATTCCTGCACACATTTCAAAAGATTTATTAATGAATTAAGATTATTTTCAAAATATTTGAGGGGTTGCTCCACTGATTCGCCTACTGATTTATAAGCTGCAAAATGTACAATTCCCATAATGTCTTCATTTTCCTGGAAAATGGCGAAAGTGTCATCAAAATTGCACAGGTCAACTTTGTAATTTTTGATTTTTTTGCCGGTAATTTTCTCAACTCCTTCTAAAATCCTCGGCGAGGAACGGGAATTATTATCAACTGAAATAACTTCGAAGCCATTTTCTACAAGATCAACAATGGTATGCGAACCGATATAACCGCATCCGCCTGTAACAAGAATTTTTTTCATGAATCTGGTTTTTTAAGGTATGGTATAAATATGTAAAGCTTTGATGTTATAAATATGCCATTACTAAAGATAACAATATTAATCCGGGCTAAACCGAAGAAAAGATTTACGCTTCGTTGATAATATCCATCAGGTATTGTCCATAACCGCTTTTGAATAAGGGCTTTGCCATAAGAGCTACCTGATTTTTATCAATAAATCCTTTGCGATAAGCAATTTCTTCAATGCAGGCAATCTTGATGCCTTGTCTTTGCTCAATTACCTGAACAAACTGTGATGCCTGCATCAGTGAGTCGAAAGTTCCCGTATCCAGCCATGCGGTACCCCGGTCCATGATAGAAACTTTCAGTTTTCCCCTTCTCTGGTATTCGCGGTTTACATCGGTAATTTCATATTCACCCCTGGAACTTGGTTGCAGGTCTCTGGAAATCTGCACCACTTCATTATCATAAAAATATAATCCCGGAACTGCGTAGCTACTTTTAGGCTTCTGTGGTTTTTCTTCTATAGAAACAGCGTTCATATCTTTATCAAACTCAACTACGCCATAACGCTCCGGATCGCTGACATGGTATGCGTAAACGATTCCACCATCCGGATCGGTATTTTTCTCCAATGTTTTTCCGAGTCCTGTTCCGTAAAAAATGTTGTCTCCTAAAACCAATGCCACTTTATCTGTGCCGATAAATTCAGCTCCGATAACAAAGGCCTGGGCCAGACCATTAGGCAAGGGTTGTTCTGCATAAGAAAAGCTTAACCCCAGTTGCGAGCCATCACCAAATAATTTTTTAAAAAGCGGGAGGTCATGTGGCGTGGAAATTATAAGTATTTCATATATCCCTGCCAGCATAAGGGTAGAAAGCGGGTAATAAATCATCGGCTTGTCATAAACAGGCATAATTTGTTTACTTATAGCATAAGTTATAGGGTGTAAACGGGTGCCTGATCCTCCGGCCAGGATGATTCCTTTCATAGTATCACTATTTTCGTTGTAGCTACATGAATTGCCTGTAATTTAATAATGCTGGTGCCTTTATCGAATTCAGGTAGCCGGTTTAAAGAATTGATAAAATAACGTGATTTTTATCTTTTCTATATAAATTATTTTGCTATAATGCTTAAACGCCTGCTTTATAAAATGAGCAGGTAGATAAAAGGATCAGCCAAAAGCTAGATGAAAATCTTAAGCAGGTAATAAGCAATTGCAGCCAGCACCGCGCTTACCGGTATGGTTAATATCCAGGCCCAAAGCAGGTTAACAGTAACGCCCCAACGAACAGCAGAAAGTCTTTTGGTAGCGCCCACTCCGATAATTGCTCCTGTTATGGTATGGGTGGTACTTACCGGGATACCAAAATGTTCTGCAAGAAATAATGTTACTGCTCCGGCTGTTTCAGCAGCTACCCCTTCCAATGGAGTTACCTTGGTGATCCTGGTTCCCATGGTTTTAACAATTTTCCATCCTCCGCTCATTGTTCCTAATCCAATAGACATGAAACAGGCAATGGGCACCCAGGTTGGTACGTTCTTGATATTATCTAACTGGCCGGCAGAAACCATAGCTATTGCTATAATCCCCATAACTTTTTGAGCATCATTACCCCCATGACCTAAGCTGAACAACGCGGATGATACTAACTGTAACCGTCGAAACCATTTATCAGCTTTATGAGGGATCGCTTTTCTACAGATATTAACAATGATTACCGTAATTACAAAAGCTATAACCATACCTATAAAGGGTGCAAGAAAAATAAATAAAAAGGTTGGAATTACTCCGTGATAGTTAATAACACTAATGCCATTTTTGCCTAACGCACCTGCATGTGCCAAAGCCGCTCCCATAAATCCACCCAACAAGGTATGTGATGAACTAGACGGAATTCCGAACCACCAGGTTAATAAATTCCAGCTGATAGCTGCAATTAACCCGGCTAAAATTACCTCCTGGGTAACGAAGTGTTCATTTACTGAATTCGCTATAGTATTTCCAATTCTAAATTCACCTATTAAATACTTTGAAATAAAGAAAGCCGCGAAATTAAAAATGGCTGCCCATATCACCGCCTGAAAGGGTGTTAAAACCTTGGTAGAAACAATAGTAGCGATAGAGTTGGCAGAGTCGTGGAAACCATTTATAAAATCAAATATCAGCGCAAATATGATGATGATTACAAGAAAGGTCATAAAATTATAGGTGAGAATATAAAATAGGAAGACCGGGAAATGGTTTACAGGAGGTAGAACATTTCAATTTTAAATATTTTCAGCTTCAACAGTTATGCGTATTTAATAATAATGGATTCGATCACATTTGCAGCGTCTTCACATTTATCGGTAACAATTTCCATTACCTGGTAAATTTCTCTTTTTTTGATCACTTCCTTGGCATCGGGCTCCGTTTCAAAAAGTCGGTCGATGCTCAGGTCAAAAATATCATCGGCCTGATTTTCAATGCTGTTAACTTTTACCAGTGCATCGGTTATTTTACGCATGTTGGTCATATTCCTTAGTTCATGAACAGCATGTTTAATCTGTTCAGTGCCCTGCACAATAAGGTCTGCCATTTTTTGAATGCCCTGATCGTTGGGATTTACCTTATAAAAATTGATTTTTTTTGCGGAAGAATAAACATAGTCCGCTATATCGTCAAGAGAGGAGGCAAGGTGGTGAATGTCTTCCCTGTCGAAAGGGGTGATAAAATTGCGGCCGAGTTCAGTAAAAATTTTATGGGTAAAGTCATCATTGATATGTTCCATATCCTCTAATTTAGATATA